>SDNW01000109.1 GCA_004524725.1 Promethearchaeota archaeon | reverse complement strand
TCCGATTTTGATAAAATAAAACTTATCAAACGAGTCGATCCAATCAAGACTTAAATAGCTAAATTTAGGGGTGAGTTAGTGGAAAAAAATCGAAAGCATAAGCTGACTAAGGAAGATATCTTCAAAAATTTAGTTGGTTGTATTGATACACCCACTGAAGAAAAAAAGAAGCCAAAAAGGATCTGGAAACTTGAAATAAGATAATTAGGGCTAGCTTCTATCTATAATTATTTTAAATTGAAACATACTATATCCAAATATGAAGAAATTTGATATCTGATAAAAAAGAAAAAAATAAGAAATAAATTAATAATTAACCTACTTTTACGTCCATCTTCTTCCGTTCAGCGAGTAAATCGTCCACAACTGAAGGATCAGCTAGAGTTGTGACATTTCCTATATCCTCGCCTGATGCGATTGCCTTTAAGATTCGACGCATAATTTTCCCGCTTCTGGTCTTAGGAAGAGCATCGGCAAATTGTACCACGTCTGGTTGAAAGACCGGTCCGATTTCTGTTCGAACATGCATCTTGATTTCTTTCTGTAATTCTTCCGATTTCTCGATTCCTTGCATTAATGTCACATATGCCCAGATTGCTTGGCCCTTGATCTTGTGTGGGAACGGTGCGACAGCAGCTTCTGCAACTTTAGGATGTGAAACAATTGCACTCTCTACTTCCATTGTCCCGATTCGATGTCCAGAAACCTTGATAACGTCATCTAAACGTCCTAAGATCCAATAGTAACCATCATCGTCTCGGCGGGCACCATCGCCAGTATAATAATACCCCGGATAGCGTTCTAAATAGGTGGACTTAAAGCGTTCAGTATCGCCCCAGACATCTCTTAGCATTCCGGGCCATGGTTGAGCCATGCAGAAGTATCCCCCTTCATTGGCTTCGGTGACCTCATCACCTTCTAAATCGAATATAACGGGTTTTATCCCTAAGAAGGGTAGGCAACAAGATCCTGGCTTTGTAGGTATAGCACTGGCTATTGGAGTCATAATAAAGCCGCCTGTTTCTGTTTGCCAATAAGTGTCAACAATTGGGGCCTTTTCTTTACCAATAACCCTGTGATACCATGTCCAAGCTTCTGGATTTATAGGTTCGCCGACAGTTCCAAGAACTTTAAGTGAGCTAATATCATGTTTCTTAACGGGTTCATCTCCATAACGCATAAGGGCTCGAATGGCCGTCGGAGCAGTATAAAAATGGGTTACTTTATGGCGTTCAACGATATCCCAAAACCTATCTACGTCTGGGTATGTAGGAACGCTTTCAAACATCAGAGAAGTAGCTCCATTCGCCAAAGGTCCATATACAATATATGAGTGTCCGGTAATCCAGCCAATATCTGCTGTACAGTACCAGATATCGCCTTCTTGATAGTTAAAGACCACGCGATGGGTATATGAAGTGTATAGGATATATCCCGCGGTGGTATGTTTAACCCCTTTAGGTTTGCCCGTCGTTCCACTCGTATAGAGGATGAAGAGCGTATCTTCCGAGTCCATGTGCTCAGGTTCACATTCTTCACTCATTGGATCTATGAAGTCATGATACCAAATATCTTTATCAGTATGGGGCACTTCATTTCCCGTCCGTTTTACGACGATCACATGTTCAATGGTGGGCACATCATCAATGATTTCAGCGACGTCAGCCATCTTTGGATAAAATTTCCCGGCACGTACGGTCTCATCGCTGGTAAAGAGTAAGCGAGAATCCGAATCATCGATTCTATCTTTGACTGCTTCTTTAGAAAACCCTCCGAATACAATGGAATGAATAACTCCAATGCGAGCACATGCAAGCATGATGATGGCAAGTTCGGGAATCATTGGTAGCCAGATGGTTACCCGGTCTCCTTTTTTCAAGCCAAGTTTTCGCATTCCGTTCGCAACTTTATTGACTTCCTTTAAGAGTTCGCTATAGGTAAATTTTCGTACTTCTCCGGGCTCATCTGCCTCCCAGATAATAGCGATGCGATCACCATTTCCTGCGTTTACATGCCGGTCAAGGCAATTGTAAGCTACGTTTAGTTTTCCGCCAACAAACCAATTTCCCGGAAATAAATTAGTTTTCTCCCAGACTTTGTCGTACGGTTTGAACCAATCGAGCGATTGTGCTTGTTCCCCCCAGAAGCCTTCCATATCTTCGATGGATTTTTTGTATAGAGCTTGATATTCTTCAAAGGTCATCCCTGATTTCACAAATTCGGTGCCAAAGGAGGCAGGATCAAATTTGCGCGTTTCAGTGAGGATACTTTCCATCTTTTTATCTTTTTTCGACATTATATTTCACAATTTCGATTCTTTTGTTCTAATTCTTGATAAGAACTTCTTAATTAAGTAAATTCTTTAAAAATTTTAAAGTTTTTTTAACAAACTCATTCTATTTAAATTTTATACATTCAAATGGAGAAGGTTTGCTTCAAAAAGGAGATATATGGAATTGCATTTAAACATTTTATTTATAAAACATTGAAAGATAAGGGATTATGATTGCGAGTTATAGGTATGAAATAGGGTTAGTTAATAAAAAAACTATTCTTCTTTATCGCAATTAGTTTTGGTAAGGACTCCATCTTTAGAAATTTTGCCCTGACATGAAAACATATCTTCATAGGAGTTTTGGCATTCCGCTTTAAATTCTCCTTGAATTTTGTTTTGGGGCGGGTTGACTTTGCAAGTTTCAAAGCCAAGGTCATTTTCCAATCGTTTTTCAATTTTCTTATTATTCTTCATAATCTTATCAAAATAAATTTGTCGGGGGTTAAAAAGGTAATTCTAATGGTTCATAAATGTTTTGAGAAATGGACATCATAGTAAATTGATCGAGTTCTCATAGATTTCAATAGGGGAGATTCATTATTTATATTAAGTAGCACATGTTTAAGAGATTTTTTACTTGAAAAATAGTCTCTAATGAAGGAGAGTAGAAATAAAAATGGAGGAACGTAAAGAAGAGGAAATTTTCGTATTTATTGAAGGAGATAAGATTGATTTGGTGGTTGGTCATTCGAAGTGGGCAGACTTGACGTGTAAATGGATGAATGATCCGAAAGTACGACATTATTCACGCAATGTGTGGCCATTAACATTAGATGAGGTTAAGAAATGGTTTGAACCCTCCTCATCTGATAGAGGTACACGAGATTTTGTAGTCTTAACTATTTATCATAAGCAAGATGAGAGACCAATTGGAACCGTTGGGTTAAATCGGATTAATTGGATTTATAGAACAGCAAATATTTTTGCGGCTATTGGGTATCCCGAATATTGGGGTAAGGGAATAGCTGGTGAGGCATCAGAATTGATGATTAACTATGGATTTGAGGAATTAAATCTAAATAAGATCTATAGTGGTGTGTTTGAACCAAATAAACGTTCCTTGCGAGCTGCTGAAAAACTTGGCTTCAAAAAAGAAGGTGTCTCAATACAAGATGTTTATGTAGATGGTAAATACTTAGATGCGCACAAGTTCTATTTGCTAAAAGAAGATTGGCTGAAGAGAAAGCAATCCTAATTTGTTAAAGTTCAAAAAAAAAAGAAATAGAAATTTTTTAATTTCAGTCATTTTGTCCACTAATAAATTTTATACTTTTAGTTCAAAATTTTGGAAAAATTGGAATTCAAACTTCAATAAATTAACTTTATATAAAAAGCCTACTTTTTTGTCAATTCTCATTTATTTGACAAAACTCAAGAAAACATGAATAAATGAGTGGGAATGGTACCATATCCAATAAATGCAAATGATATTAGATACGACAATCCAGCAAAAACTAAGTATTTTTCACTATTTTTGTATCCATGTATAATCATATAAACCATCCCGATAATTAAAAGCATGGAAAAAGGCCCTAAAAGAACGGGAAAAAGAATCTGACCTAATACATCTATATTTCCTGCGAAGTATAAAAGATAGGATAGGAGTGGAACATAATATCCGATTGGTTGGATCAAAAAAAGCCTACTAAAGAAAGCGAAGATAAAAATCATTCCAGAATATTGGAGATAAGGACCAAACAATTCTTTATTATTTATGCCGAAAAGCAATATTAAGAAACCAAAACTAACTATTAGTACTAAATTGGAAATGGTACTGATTCCTATCATAAATAGATTAAAAATTATGGAGTCGAATATATTAGTGATCATTATTGGAAACGGAATAAAGAAAAATATCCCTATCAGAATGAAATTAAGAAGCGTACTGATTTTTATATAATTTAAATTTTTAACCTCTCTGGAATTATGAGAACTATAGAGATAAATGAAAACAGAAGGAATTAAGAATCGCAGTGCATCAAATAGAAATGGGAAAAAATAAAGTAAAGAAGTAAATGTAAACCCCCATGTGATGGTCATATAACAAACCTTCAATGAATTTCTATTATTGTGGATTAGTAGGATGAATTTATTTATAAAGTTTCTCATGGAGAGAGAAATAAAAAAATCGATGTCAAAAGAATTATATGGAAGGTAAAACCTATTATAGAAATAGGAGATAATATGTAAATAACGAAACTTATACTAGTATTGAGTAAATTGATTGGTAGAATAATATGAGAAATAATTATATGGATGATAAGTGGAGAGAAAAGTGGAAGGATAAAGAAATTACAGTAAAAGAGGCTATAGATAAGATTATCCCTGGAAATCGAGTTTTTATTGGATCTGCATGTTCAGAACCACAAGCACTGACATCAGAACTGATAAAGTCTTCAAATAACCTTATTGACACCGAGATCATCCATTTCTTCACCATTGGACCAGAAAAGTATTTTAAAGATAAAGCAGAAGATTTATTTCGGCATAACGCATTCTTTATCGGGAAGACTTTACGGGAGGAGATAAATAAAGGACAAGCTGATTACACCCCTATATTAGCGAGTGAGATTCCTTCTTTATTTCTTTCGGGAAGAAAAAATTGTGATGTGGCACTTATTCAAATAACTCCTCCTGATCGTTATGGTTTTTGTTCTTTTGGAATAAATGTTGATTTTGCGAAGCCAATATCGAAAGCGGCATATCTAACTATCGCAGAAATTAATCCTCAAATGCCAAGAACACTGGGAAATAGTTTTATTCATATGAAAGAGATTGATTATTTTGTGATGAATGATACACCGCTTTTGGAATTCAATTTTAAGGAGAAAAATGAAGTCGTAGAAAAAATTGGAAAGAATGTGGTTACGCTCATAGAGAATAAATCAACAATCCATATTGGAAATGGCTCATTACCTAATGCGTGTTTAAACTATCTCAAAGGTAAAAAAGATTTAGGAATGCATAGTCATTATGTCACAGATAATATCATTGCTTTGATTGAGAATGGTGTATTAACATGTAGAAAGAAAAATTTCCATCCAGAAAAAATCATCACCAGTTTTACTTTGGGGACTAAGAAGTTGTATGATTTTATTAATAACAATCCGTATATTGAATTTTATCCGTCCGATTACGTATGTAATCCCAAGTATATTGGCATGAACAAAAAGATGGTGTCGATTAATCAAGCCTTGCAAATAGATCTTACAGGGCAAGTAAATACATCAACAAAAGGCTATGATTTCTATTCAGGTATAGGGGATACAGTAGATTTCATGCGAGGGGCAGCATTTTCTAAGGGAGGCAAACCTATTATCGTGCTTTCGTCCACTAGAAAAAATGATTCAATTTCAAATATCGTCCCGCATTTGGATGAGGGTGCGGGAGTGATTTTATCGCGAGCGGATGTTCATTATGTCGTCACAGAATGGGGTATTGCCTATCTTCATGGAAAAACAATTCGTGAACGAGTAATAGAACTCATTTGTATTGCTCATCCTAAGTTCCGTCAGGAGCTATTAGATGAAGCTAAAAAGCTGAATTATATTTTTCATGATCAATTATTGCCTTGCGATGAAGAAGGACGAATATGTATCTATCCATCTAAATATGAGACCATCTTTCGAACACGCACAGGAGAGATTGTCAAGATAAGACCCGTAAACACAACAGATGAGCCTTTATTAAAAGAATTATATTATTCCCTCAACGAACGAGATCGCTATTTACGATTTTTTGAGCTCCGAAAAGAATTTACCCATTCGAAAACGCAGAGTGAAGTAAACATCGATTATAAGAATGTCTTCTCGATTGGAGCTTTCATTGGAAATATTCAGAAGGAAGAAATGGTGGGGAGCGCGACTTACTATCTTAATCCTAAAAACAATATGGCGGAATATAGTTTTCTGGTACGAGAAGACTTCCGCGGAAAGGGATTAGGATCATTTTTATATCATCATCTCATCATTATAGCTAAGGAATTAGGTATAAAAGGGTTTTATGGAAGTATTCATATCCAAAATAAAAAGACAGTGCAAATTATTCGAAAAGGAGGGTATACAAAAATTACTCCTCCTGAGGCGGGGGAAAAGGAATTATTTTATGAAGTATTTTTCGACAAAGAGAATTCGATTGATTGATTAAAGAATCCATAATTTTTTGATTCGGTGTTAATTATGCATTATGTTTTGTGATGAGATATAAGTATACTGATTATCATGTGCATACTAACTGGAGTATAGACATTAAAGATGATGGTCCGTCATTTGAAGATTATATTCGAATAGCAGAAGTGAATCGAATTAATATATGTTTTTTAGAACATTATGAACTACGCTATATGGACAATAAATTCGCTAATCCTTTCTCGAATGAAAACATTAACACCTATTTAGAGGAACTGGATATTCTTAAAGAAACTTACGACTTTATTTTAGCGGGGCTAGAAGTTGATTATTATGAAGAAAAGGAAACTGAATTGAGAGAATTTATGGATGATTATGGCAAAGAGCTTGATTTTATCGCAGGTACAGTTCATGAATGGGTTCCATTTTATCCTATTACTACAAGAGATAAATTGGTAGAGTTATTAGAGAAAAAAACGATGAAAGAAATAATCACAGAATATTTTTTAGAGTCTAAAAAGATGGTTGAATCAAAAATTTTTAAAAATATATGTCATATTGACACTATTTATCGCTATATTAATGAAAATGATATAAAACCAGAAGATGGATGTGATACTTCAAATAAGAGTGTCTTAGAAATAGGAAGATTGTGTATCAAAAACAAAATTGCGATAGAATATAATTTATCCGGAATTCGATTTCCAATAAAGCGCCCGTTCCCTTCAAGGGATGTAATTCGAATTTTAAAAAAAGAGGGGGCAAAGTTCTTTATTGGTTCTGATTCCCATTCTTTGGAATATTTTGAGCAACAAATA
>SDNW01000108.1 GCA_004524725.1 Promethearchaeota archaeon | reverse complement strand
CAACTACTTTCCCAGATGATTCTTATCATGTTCGCTACAACGATTTTATTTTTAAAATTGATCAATAAACAAAAAAGACGCAAAGTTTATTCTCTTGTTTTACTCATTGGGGTTTATCTGACGATCATGATGAGTCTTCCTATATTAACCACACCACTATCAATCTCTTACGCAGAATCTGAATTTTCAACTGCGTATGGTGCCAACTGGAACGATGAAATTCTTGATAACATCGAAAGTAATTATTTTTTAAAGACACCTTTTTCTATTGGACCTGCAATACTTGGATGGCCCGCAAGCGACTGTCAAGTGGAAAGCAATATTGAATATTATAACGACGGAGATATCCGCCTTTTGTTCGATGTGTATATGCCAAAAACTCCCGATCCTAACCTTCCCGGAAATAGAAGTACGATCATTATGATCCATGGAGGGGGGTGGGCAGCTGGTAATAAAGGCCAGGGTATTTTGATAATGCAATATTTAGCGGCTCAGGGATACGTCATTTTTGATGTACAGTATGGTTTAGTTGATATACCGGAGATAAGAGAATATTTTAGCGTTGCAAATAGTGATCCTAGAAACATCGGAGAGAATGTTACTGTCGCAGATCAAATACGGCATCTCGGGAATTTTACTAAACAATTAGTTTCGGAATATGCTGCAACTTTTGATGCTAATCTTAATAGCGTATTTATAATGGGTGGTTCGGCGGGAGGTCATCTTACCGCAGTTATGGGATTAGGCTACAACGAAGATACAGGTATCTATTCGGAGTATTATAATAATACCTTCTCCAAAAATATCACCATAAATGCAATTGTCCCTTTATATCCGGCGAATAATATGCGCGAAATTGCTTCTGGATTTGGCGAACAACTGTTTGGTGTTCCTTATACCTCACCTTCCCTTATTTTTGAAGCGTTCACGCCTTCAGAATTAGTAGATGCGAGTGATCCTCCCGTCCTTATATTTCAAGGTCTTTCTGATTCGTTAGTTCAGCCCGAAATGTCAGAACAGATCGAGAGTGCTTTAGAGATTGCGGGAGTAAAATGTTGCCGGTTAGTTTTTCCCTTCGCTGGGCACGCCAATGAGATGATTGTTAATAATCCATACGGTCAAGTATGGTTATACTACTTGGAACGATTTTTATATCTAAATCAATGATACGTCCTTCCAAAAAATAATCGGCAATGCCATATTTATATGCCAATATTAATCTTTTTATATAACTTAATCCCCTTCTTCTAATAATCACATTTTAAAATGATGTGAGAATTTATGAACAATAGAAATCTAAAAAATAAGAAAATACTTCTAACAGCAATTTTTCTTCTTTTCCCTTGTTTGATGATTTTTTCCTTACTTCCGGGCTATGGCGCATCATTTATCGTTGCACCTAGTTTTGAAGTACAGTTCCCCACGGAGGGCATAAGAACTGCATTTGCCAGTTCTGGAACAAACGATATGAGCCCAAATAATTTATTACCTGGTGATATCATCCTTTTAGGAACGGATGATTCCTTTTTTGATTATTTGATTCCCGGGAAATGGTCTCATACGGTTATTGTAGGCGGAATTGCGGGATATCATGAAATTTGGGCAACTGAAGAAGGAATGTGGGTCCCTCAAGGAGAAACATGGGTGGTACACTCCACAAAGGACTCAACTGATTCAGGATTACGAACTTCTCGCTTCACAAACGTGGTAAACGATCATGCGGGAAATGTTGTGGCAATGAGAGTGTTGAAACCCGGAGGTTACTTAATGAGCGCTTCTGAAAGGCAAGCAATTGTTAACTTTGCAGTAAGCAAAATCGGTTTAGATGAGGGTTACGATTGGAATTGGCTCGGTAAACAGATAGGAATTGATACTGCGGATCCCGAGATTGCTCCCGATGGATATTATTGTTCCGAATTAGCGTGGGCGGCGTATAAGTCGGTGTTAGGGATCGATCTTGATGGTAATTTCTCTCCCTTCAATATTGGAGTTTCTCCAGAGGATTTATATTGGTCCCAGTATGCGCAAGTCATTGCACTTGAAATGAACTCCGATCCAAATGGTAATAGCGTTCCCGGGGGAGCATATGCAATAGATGCTTCAAATGATTTATATAAGTTGACGGTTTTTGTCGATGAAGTATATTATGATGACGAACATGAAGGCTGGCTGATGGGAGATGGGGAAATGTATCTCAAGTTCTGGATTGGTGAGGCATACTTTCCCAGTTGCGCTGCGGGTGGCGATCTATATGACAATCATTTAGATAAAATCGATGATGCGAATGATGATTATGAATCGGCTGGAAAGAGGGAAGCCTTAAATTGGGATAATTACCATTTTGCCCTTCTCTCATATAATTCCTATTGTAAAGTACGAGTTCAAGCTTCAGAATATGATTCTACTTCGGGGGATGACGATTATCCTGTATTTCAATGGTGGTGGAGTCCCTCTTCATGGCATAGTTATATAAATAATGGCTGGTATTGGTCTGGTTCGCGCTATGATATGGGTGACTGCCGTTATACGATTTGGTTCAAAATTGAGTCCGTTTATTAATTTTAATATTCTCAAATCCTTTTTTTTTATTTTCTATCCTTCCTTTTCGAAGCGGTAGTTGCATTAATATATTATAAGAGAGATCTTTATTATTCTAATAAAAATCTTATATCTCAACATCTTGTAAGGTGTGGATTATGGCACGAATTGTACATTTTGAATTGAATGTGAAAGATATTAGAAAAGCAATAAAATTTTATGAGAAAGTATTTGGGTGGAAGTTTGAAAAGTGGGATGGTCCAATGGATTATTGGTTAATAATGACTGGTGATGAAAATGAACAAGGAATTGATGGTGGACTAGGAGGAGAGGAAGAGAATTTTCCTTCAGTAGTAAATACTGTTGATGTGGACGATGTTGAGGCGGTTGTTAAAAAAGCAGAAGCGAATGGCGGCACAGTTTTACGTCCTAAACATGCCGTTCCAGGAATCGGTTGGTTGGCATACATTCAAGATTCCGAAGGAATTGTAACTGGGGTTATGCAAGAAGATCCGAGCGCGAAATAATAATTTTTTTTTAAAATTCATTCTTGATAATCTATTTCCTAAACATTTTTTAATAAGTTCAAGATCTTTAATGCAATAAAGATATTTTTAATTTAAGACGATACCATGAGTTTTGATGCAATTTTTAAGATCTGCTTATTCGGAGATGCTGGTTGCGGTAAAACTACCTTAGCAAAGAGGTATATGACAAATCAATTTGTATCCGATACAAAAATGACTATCGGGGTTAGTTTAGAGACAAAAACGTTTAAGCTCGATGAAAAGAGAATCAAGTTACAGGTATGGGATTTTGGGGGAGAGGAACGCTTCAGGTTTTTCCTCCCAGGTTATATAAAAGGCACTCATGGCGGAATTCTAATGTATGATATTACTAATTTAGCTTCGCTTAGTCATCTAGATGATTGGCTTGCGGTTATTAAGGAAAGCTATCAACGTTTCCCGATTGTGTTAACTGGAGGGAAGCACGATTTAGAGGGGGAGAGACAGATTAGTTTCGATGAAGGTAATAACTTCGCGAGTTCTCGGGAATTAAGTGCGTTTTTTGAAACATCCAGCAAAACGGGCGATAATGTAGAAGCTCTATTTGAAACTTTAACTCACTTAATGTTAGCTAAATATGAAAAATCATGGGTCTAATTTCTATTACTTTTCGATTTTGTCAAAATGTCTGTAGAGGTAAATGGAAAGAAGGTTGTTGTCAAGGAACATGTTTTATATTTAGGTAATAAGCATATTAGCGCTATTTCTCAAATCAAAGGCTTAGAAAAGCTAACTGATTTGAAAGCACTTATTCTCTTTAATAATAAAATTACCACCATCTCTGGTTTATCTTCCTTATTACAATTGGAAAAATTAAATTTATATGGAAATGATATAACCACGATCACGGGATTAGCGCATTTAACTCAATTAAATACTCTATATTTGTCAGAAAATGCGATAACAGAAATCCAAGGTTTAGATACATTAACAAATTTAAAAAATCTCTCCTTTGAAGATAATCAAATTAAAAAAGTTAAAGGATTGTCTAATCTCACTAATTTAATCTATTTGAATCTATTTGGAAATTTCATTCGAACTATTGAGGGTCTCGGCAATCTCACTAAATTAAGAAAATTAAGAATTGGCAATAACCAAATACCTTTTGAAATACTTACTGAGTGCGGAGATCTTGATGAACAAGGTTATGCTTTATCACCTCAAAAATTCGTAAGGTATTGCTGTGTAAATTAAATATCTTTTTAAAAATCTTTATAAACAAAATCTTTCATATTTCATCTACATTAAAGTAAAAATTTATTATGAATACTCATGAATGTAAAAGAACTTAAAGGAAAACCTAATTATGATCAACAAAAGTTTTCGGGATATATACTTTGGAAAGAATCGAATGGATTTCATTTACGCTGGAGGACTAAAAAGTGGAAAAAAAGCTCGTTCCAAGGAACATTAACCTATCAAGATAAGATTATGATAACTAAAAAGGACAACATTCAAAACGATGATACATTAAAAAAGGCGGGGAAAAAAACAATAGAGTGGGATGTAATAGGACAAGATCAAATGATTGGATTTAATTTTTTAACTCCGAAATCGTTTACCTTAGATCTTCGAATAAATAATAAAAAAGTAAAATCAAAGGAGATATTTTTTGGACCAAATATGCAAAACCCAGAAGAGAATCCTTTTATAGTAGATCAACCACCAAAAAAAAGATTCTTGAAATCTACCTATGAGCTAGAACTAGAACCTACCTATGAGCCCGAACCCGAACCTACTTATGAGCCCGAACCCGAACCTACTTATGAGCCCGAGCCAGAGCCTACCTATGAACCCGAGCCAGAGCCTACCTATGAACCGGAACCCGAACCTACTTATGAACCCGAGCCAGAACCTACTTATGAACCCGAGCCAGAACCTACCTATGAACCGGAACCCGAACCTACTTATGAACCCGAGCCAGAACCTACCTATGAACCGGAACCCGAACCTACTTATGAACCCGAGCCAGAACCTACCTATGAACCGGAACCCGAGCCTACTTATGAACCCGAACCCGAACCTACCTATGAACCGGAACCCGAGCCTACTTATGAACCGGACCCCGAGCCTACCTATAAGCCCGAGCCGGAGCCTTCTTATGAGCCGGAAGAAGGGCATAAATCAGAATCTGAAATACTTGAGGAACAAAAAGAAGATAAAACTCCCGATGAAAGGATTAATAGCTGGTTAAAGCAACTCAAAGAACATCGAAAATAATTACGCTAAATTGGAAAGCAAATATGAGCGATGTTATAATTTAGGATATTAAGGTAGCCGAAGTCACTATTTCGGCTCGCGAAGTTATTTTTCAAATTATTAAAAAGGTTAATATTTTGTAGATATAGCTCATTCTTATTTTAAATTGCGAGATTTTATATTTCTAGAAGGATATAAATTCAAATTATTACATTCCATTTATCTCATAATACTTTGGAAATTATAACCAATAATTATTTAAATTCACCATAATTCCAAGACCTAAGTGAAGCATAATGGATATTTCTAGCACTCGATTACGTGAAAATCTTGAACTCTTTTCTTTTCCAAGATTATCAGGAACAGAGTTTGAAAAAAGGGCTTTTAATCTGGCAAAGCAGAAAATAGAAGGGTTGGATCTGACCCCTGAAGTTCAAACATTCAAATTCTCGACTTTTTATTCAAGAATATATCCCAAAATTAGCTTTCCATTAGTATTTTGGATCTTTTTGACTCTATATTTAAACTTAAATCTGCCCTTTTTATTTGTAAGTTTAATTCTATCGTTTTCGATCTTTTTTCCTTTCTTTTTACTAACACGTAAACCAGAAAAAATTAAGCTAGGAAAGGTGTTAGAATCACAAAATCTCTATGTTAAATTAAGCACTGATTCAAATTTAGCTCCAAATGAGATCCATGATATATTTTTTATGGCTCATTTAGATTCGAAAGGTCAAAGAATAACTGCTAGGACTCGCGGAATAAGCATCTTTCTTTTAACGATTTCAATACTCTCTAATATCATTATTTTAATCTTAAGAGGTTGGTTATCTTCCCTTTACGTTTTTTTTACTGCTCTTGGAGGATTTCCCCTACTCATATTATTAATAGCAGTCATCATTTTAAGTACGAATACTACCAATAATAAATCAAAAGGAGTTATTGATAATGCTTCGGGAATCGCATGTGTTTTAGAATTATTATATGCATTTACTGCGAAGAAGGGCATTCAAAAGAATTATAATCTTTGGTTTGTTTTAACTGGAGCAGAAGAGTCAGGTACAATGGGTGTACGTTTCTTTTATAAGCTCATTAAAGATATTAAGCGTGATAAAGCAATTATACATAATTTTGAATCGCTAGGCAAGAGTATAAACATAATTGTAACGAAAAGTACCCTTGATAATCATCCTAGTTATTATGAATTTATCGGAAAAAAAGCGGAAGATAATAATTATACCTTATTTGTTAACCCTCTTAGTCGAGGAATTCACACGGATGGAATGTATCTTACCCAGCATAATTTTACTTTATTTGAATATGAGAGTTCTGAAGTAGGAAAGTATATGCATTCAGAAAAAGACTCTTTAGAAAATGTCGATACCGATATGTTACAAGAGCTTTGTAATTTTATTTATTCAAATATAATTTCATATTTTAGCTAAATAGCCTTATATCTCGTATGGCTTATGAAGTCTAAGCAATACCTTTATTAATTGAAATCTCTAGCCTCATATTATAACAGAATTTAGGAAGAAATTCGATGCAAAGAGAAAAAGTGATCTGGAAACTCTTTGGAAAGAATCTAATTAGTTTTAAGAAATTAGAAACTGGGGAAATCATAGGCACAGGTTTACTAAATCCTATCTTAAAACGATTAGGTTTTTTTACAATGATTTTGATTCAGGTAAATTTCTTTCAGGGGTATAAGAACCTAGGAAAGTGGAAGGGAAAACGAGTTTCCAATACTTTTGCTCCTCCTCTTGGTAGTTGGCCAATGGTACGACTCATGGTTTCTGCGATCAAGGGACGAATAGTCCGGCGTCCATATCCAGTAGCTATGACATTTGCGGTCACTTATAAATGCCAATGTAATTGCGTTCATTGCAGTGCAGGTAGACATTTCAGAAAAGATACTTCTGAATTAAGCACACAAGAAGCTAAAAGAGTAATTGATGAGACCCTAGATTTAGGAGTGTCCAT
>SDNW01000107.1 GCA_004524725.1 Promethearchaeota archaeon | reverse complement strand
AGAGACGAGTGCACCCGTAAAAGACGGGGTTGCTGAGATGGGGGTGTACGTAGGAAGCTCTCGGGCGACCTATTTAGCCCGCCATTCTCAACAGCGCGAGTGTATGGCAATCGAAAGAGGATTATAGGATTCAGGCTTAGAATATTAAGGATTTTTGCCAAGGTAGATAATAAGTCAAATCTTAGGTATGAGAAATGGGAGTGTGTTCTGAATACAATTTAATCTTTCTTCTTCAATAATATAATTATTTAAAATTTCTAACTTTATAATGGCGAAAAATCAATGTTATGTTAAGAAAATAGATACTCTATAAATTTATTAGCGAATATATGTAAAGATTAATATATTGCATACACAATAACATAAATTAATTAATAAACAATAATCAAATTAAACGATTTTCATGCCGAGAATAGAAAAGAACCGAATATTAGATGCTCCAGTAGAAAAAGTATATGAAATTTTAAACGATTACAACAGTTTACCCATTTGGAACATTGTGGTAAATGAAGTAACCGAAATGGAACCAAAGAAGTATTTTTTAAAAACAAACGTGGGAGAAATCACTAACACAGAAATAGAAAATATCCCACAAATAAAAATGACCTCCACACAAGAAGGAAGTCCCATGGAAAAGATCGGCTATATTTTTGAATCTAAAGGCAAAAAAACAGAGGTTACGATCTGGACTGAATTCGAATTGGAAAACCAAAAGAGCGTTTTAGATATTGCTGCAGATCTATTTATGAAAAGTTTGGTGGTTTATGTTGATTTTATTATGGCGGGAGGTAGTCCTGAAGATTATCAGAAAAACTTCGAAAAAATAAAAAATGCATACTAAATAAACCCATAAATCTTAGCATTTTTTCTTATTTTCTATTTTAATTCGATTTAATTTGTCTAAAAGTAAAATTGAATCTGTCGATCTTTAAAGATATGGTTATATGCATTTATAGATTTATCTCTCACATTTTCTAATTCAATATCAACCAAGTCTATAAAAGGTTCTTCAATAGGGGCGGAAGATAAAATATCTCCATTGTATGAAGTTATTTGGCTTTTTCCAGTGAATTGAAAATTATCTTCACCTCTTTTTTCTGAACCTACCCTATTTGAGGTAACAGCATAGACTTTGTTTTCTAAACAACGAGTAACCATAGCATTTTGACAATAAGGAAGTACTAAATTGGCAGGATGAGCAATAATATCTGCGCCAAGAAGCGCTAGGGTTCGGGTTGTTTCGGGAAAAAACCAATCAAAGCATATCATTACACCGATATTAATCTCTTTAAATTTATATACTTGTAATGGTAAATCTCCAGGAGAAAACCATAGTTTTTCCTTATAATATAAATGAAGCTTCCGATAATTTCCCAAAATGCCTTTTTGTGAAACAATCATAGCTGAATTATATAACTTATTCTTACTTTTTTCAACATATCCCCCAATTATTAGACCTTTTGTTTTTTTCGCCAGATTAATCAAAAATTTAGCAGTCTTTCCCTCAAGGTTTTCTGATAAACTATTAACTTCATTTTTTGAAGAAAAAGTGTAACCAGTTGCAAAAAGCTCGGGTAAAACTAAAATATCTGCTTTGTTTTTGGAAATTATCTTATCAATATTTTCAAAATTCTTTTCTTTTTCTCCAAATACTGGGGAGGTTTGAATATATCCAACTCTCATATCAATCAATGATATTACTTTTAATCGAATTACTCTTAATAAATTAAATTCTTTCAACGATTAAAAACAATTGCAAATAAAACCTTTACTCTCGTAAAATTTTATTATGATTATTTATTAAATAAATTATCATTAAATCATCACTATAAATTCTGAAAGAACGGAATAATACAAATGCATAACACTGTTAAAATTGTTGTTTCAGGAGATGGTGGAGTAGGAAAAACTTCATTTCTGAACCGATTGGTCCACGATCATTTTGATGAAGATAATGAATTAACTCGAGGTGTTGATTTTTTCTCAAAAATTATTCAAGTTAATGGAACTGAATATAATTTCATCCTTTGGGATTTTGCTGGCCAAAATCAGTTTAAGGAAATAATAGATAAATTTGTTGATGGATCTATTGCAGCCTTCATCTTATTTGATCTCTCTCGCTTAAATACCTTAGAAACTGTCTTAAATTGGATTAATAAGTTAAAAACTTTTGGTAATATCCCAATTCTACTCTTAGGAACTAAGTTGGATTTGGTAGAATCGGAAAGAATTAAATTAATTGATGATTATATCAATCAAATTACCCAAAGATACGAAAATGTGTTCGATTATCTTAAAATTTCTTCAAAAACAGGGTATAATATCAATCAGTCTTTTTTAAGTCTAATTAGTAAGATCTCTCAATCAAAATCATGAAGATCATATACTAGAAATAAAATCATATTCAATTAAACTAAACTTTCACAACCCAATTAAACTCATCTTCAATATCTAATCTCTGGATTCCAGTCAATAATTCATACAATTTTCTTGTTATTTCTCCTGGTTCTCCTTCGCTAAAAATCCTTTTATTGTCGTCAATAACAACTGATTTTATTGGAGTAATTACAGCCGCAGTACCAGAACAAAAAGCTTCAGTACATGAATCTTTAAATAACTCCTTGTAAGAAATATCACGTTCTTCAACTTTTAAATCTAGCTTTTTTGAAGCCAAAATCATTATTGACTTTCTTATAATTCCAGGTAGAATAGTTCCAATTGATTTAGGAGTAGCTAAATTCCCATTTATCATTGCAAAAAAATTGGCGGTCCCAACTTCTTCAATATATTCCATATTTACGGCATCTAAGAAAATTACTTGGGCAAAACCCTTTTCTTTCGTAAGTTTAGCGGGTAACATCGAACCAGCATAATTACAACATGTTTTTGCTGCACCTGTTCCTCCAGGAGCGGCTCTTGTATATTCTTTAGTTATCTCTAGATCAACTCCTGTGAAACCCTCAGGAAAATAGGGGCCTACAGGGACCGTAAATATGATGAATTTATATTCATAAGCAGGTTTCACTCCGACTATTGGGCCGTTTCCAATCATTAACGGTCTAATATATAATGCTCCATTACTATCGTAAGGAGGGATATATTCTTCGTTTGCTTTTACTACCCTTTTAATAGCCTTTAAGAAATTTTCCGTATCATAATTTGGCATAAGCATTCTCTCTGCGCTATTATTGAATCGTTTTGCATTCTCTTCAGGCCTAAATAAAGTTATTTCTCCTTTTTTAGTTCTTAAAGCTTTCATACCTTCAAAAATTCCTTGACCATAATTTAAAATACATGCCGCTGGAGAAATTTCAAAATTCCCAAAAGGAACTAACCTTCCCTCGTCCCATTCCCCATTTTTATAGTCTGAAATAAACATAGTTTTGGTTTCTATAAAATTAAAACCCAATGAATAATAATCGATTTCGTTCGCATCCATTTTAAAAAACACTTCTAATATTATTAGTGTATTTGAATGAATTTTCTATTAAAAAATGTTATTGATGTTCCTTCATATAATTTTAAAAAGATAAATCTTGAGATATAATTTTTTAGTGGAAAAATCACTTTGGAGCAAATAAAGGAGAATATTAAAATTTAGTCCAAACTTGATTATATTATTCTACGATAATAGTAATATCAATATTTGCCAGAGTCGCCTAGAGGCCGGGCGACAGCCTGCAGAGTTGTTTGAGGGAGTTCGACTCTCCCCTCTGGCTTGTTAGAAAAAAATAAAATGGAATATAAAAAATTGATAATCTTTTTCAAAAGAGGTTAGTTAAATCAAAATATGTCATTACAAAAAGTGACTGCCAACAAAATAATAGAGAAAAAGAAAAAAGGTGAAAAAATTGTCACCTTGACTTCCTATGATTATGCATTTGCTAAACTCGTTGATCAAAGTGGTATTGATTTAATCTTGGTTGGGGATTCACTTTCAATGGTAGTTTTAGGATATAAAAATACTTTGGCAGTTACTATGGATGAGATGATTCATCATACCAAAGCAGTATCTCGGGGAGTCGAAAATGCTATGATAGTGGGGGATATGCCTTTCCTCTCCTATAAAGGGGATATAAATGATGCTGTCAAAAATGCAGGAAGATTTATACAGGAAGGTGGAGCAGAAGCAGTTAAGGTAGAAGGGGGTAAAGAAATTATCCCAACAATTAAGGCTATGATTAATGCAGATATTCAAGTTATGGGTCATATTGGACTGACACCGCAAGCAATTTATCAGATTGGAGGATTTCTCGTTCAAGGCAAAACGGTTGAAACTGCGAAGAATTTAATACTTACTGCCAAGGAACTACAAAATGCGGGAGTATTTTCAATTGTTCTTGAGAGTATTCCTTGGCAAATTGCTAAACTAATTACTCGATCACTCGATGTTCCAACCATAGGAATTGGAGCAGGACCCTATTGTGATGGTCAAATTTTAGTTCTTCATGATATGTTAGGTATTTTTAAAGAATTTAAACCAAAGTTTCTTAAATATTTTGAAAATCTTAGTGAAAGGGTACAAAAAGCTATTTCAAATTATAAACAAGAAGTAGAGCAGGAAATTTATCCCGATTTAACTCATTCTTATGACTTTCCCCAGGAGGAACTAGACGAAATTAATAGCTGGTATTTAAAACAATCATTTGTCAAAAATGAAAAAAAACCTTAATTCTTTGTATCTCAATTTATTGTAGAATTTCATCCAAATCGAAAAAGTACTTCAATTAATTCTGTATCTAAGAAATCTGAGTATAAATCTTATAAATGAGAAGATGTCACTGTTTTAAAATTTCCAAAAGTATAATTAATTAAATTTATATTTATTATATTAACTTAAAGAATAAGTAAATATAGATGGTATTAAAAAAAAAATCCCTAATCTTGGTTGATCTCAAGTGGCTGAAGAATATGATTTTTTATTTAAGTCAATTGTCGTAGGAGATGGCGGTGTAGGAAAAACTGCTCTTACATTACGATTTTCAAAAGGCTTTTTCACAGAAGATTATAAGATGACCATTGGTGTAGATTTTCATGTAAAAACAATTGAATTAGATACCAAAGATGGACCAATACATTGTAAACTTCAACTCTGGGATACTGGTGGTCAAGAACGATTTAGTTCAATAAGACCAATGTATTATAGGGGATCATTAGGTGCTGTTTTGGTATTTGATTTAACCAATTCTGCTAGTTTTGAGCATTTGCCTCAATGGATCGAAGAAGTGAGAGCTAATATTAAAGCAGAAATTCCTTTATTACTTGTAGGTAACAAAAGCGATCTTATAGATCAAAGAATGATCTCTATTGATCAAATAAATCAATTTACCAGAGATTTTAATCTATATTATATGGAAACCTCGGCTAAAACAGGAGATGGTGTTGGAGATTGTTTTTATATCTTAGCATGTTTAATGATAGGACAAGGAGTTCCAGAGCAATTAATAGCCAATAAAACAGTATTTTCCCCAGGACAAATTGCTCTTACTTTGCCTACAGTAAGTTTAAAGCCTCAAGCCCCATCTGAACCGCAATACGATTATGTTGCTCCACCTGTTCCCGAACCAAAGATTCCTAAAAAAGTCGCTCCTGTAAAAATATTAAAAGAAGAACCAAAATTTGAATATGAAGCTCCACCTGTTCCCGAACCACAACAGACTACAATAGATGAACAGGTAGAACCAATCGAAAAGGAACTAGAATTTGAGTTTGAGGCTCCTCCTGTTCCAGAACCTATAATAGAATCTCAGAAGCAACCCAAAATAAGAACTCCAGACACTACAGAAATAGAATTCAAAACCCCGGACGAAATTTTATCCCAAGTTAATACTGAAGAACAAGATAAGTCTAAAGTAACTCCATTTTCTATTCCAACCGAATTATCCCATCCAGAAACTTATAAACCGAAAAATATTCCTTTCTCATCAAAGGCTATTTCTCCTGTACCTGCTCCAGAGGGGTTTTCAAAACCTATTAAATCTACTACAAAAGAAGAGATTAGTAAACCATTTAGTGTTTCTAAGAGAGATGAACCAATTAAACCTAAACCAGCATCAATGAGATTTGAACCGGCACAAGAAATTCCTTCCAAGGAATCTTCTTCCCAATCACTAGTAGATTATATGCCCCATGAGATGGTTCCAAAGAAAAAGAAAAAGTATCTATTGAAACAAAAGAAAAAACAAGAAAAGGAAGAGAAGTTAAAGATCCAACGAGAAAAACAAGAACAATTAATTGATGCGATGAGGAAATCTAAAAAAGAAAAAAAAGATAAAAAGAACGAATTAAAAAAGGAAAAATCTGAAGAAATAGGAGCTCCCTCTTTATTTCAAACCTTATCTCAAAGAATTGATGATACAACAGAAGAAATTACCTCGGATAACTTTATACCCTTTTCAAGTCCAGAGGATTCCTTTAAAGAAGAATCTTCGACCTTACGAATCATCCCTAATGTAGCTGATATTGAAACTGAACCTTCATCATTTACAGCATTTACACCGACTCAAACCGAAACTGAACTACCAGAACCGCAAAAATCTAAGGAATTATTGGTATGTAAGCAATGTGGAGCTACTTTATCATCGGACTATGCTTTCTGTAACAAATGTGGCTCAAAATTATAACCAAATTCTTGAATAAGTTTTAGATATTTTACTTTTAAATGTCTTTGCCACAAATAGGACAAGTACTCCACTCTTTTTTGATTTTTGAATTACAATATGGGCATATTTTCAAATTAGGATCGATCTCCGTCTGAGGTTTCCCAAAGATAGTTAAATTATCCTCTGGCTCATAATATTTAGGTGGTTGAGTCGGTTTAATGACCTTTTGGGATTTATTGAAAGATACAAATTTCACAGGTTGTTTTTCTTCGGGTTTAAAATAATTGCTTTTTTCTACTGCCTTAGATTTACTATATTCGTTAGATTGAGATAATGGTATATCGTTTTCTGAAGGAAACGGTTTTTCTCGCGAACGATCGAGCTTACTACTATCTCTTTGTTCCATCTCCATTTCCTTCCCAATAGGTGCTCCCACCTCATAATGGTAATACTTTCCTTCATTATTTTCAATGATTTTTTCTTTATTTTGTAAAGAAACTTCAATATAATATATAACCACCGAACCTATTGGTACATCTGCGATTTCTGCTATAAAATATTCTTGTTTATTTTCCATGTTTATTTGGTACCAGTTATTTCCTTGATTTGCGCTAAAGACTAATTTTACAGCCTCGATTGATTGATCAAAGTCTTCTTCCGTTATTTTTACTACGATTTTTATCGTCTTTTTTGCAATCTCACCCTTGATGGGCTCTACTTCTATATCCTCCTCATCCCATGCTATTCCACATTTGGGACAGTTTGTAAACCAATTAGGATATTCAAATTTACATTTACTACAAGTTTTAGTAAAATATCTTGT
>SDNW01000106.1 GCA_004524725.1 Promethearchaeota archaeon | reverse complement strand
ATTGACTTGAGTGTGAAAGATCTTTCCTTTATTAACGAAATTAAATCTATGGCAGTGATCGGGACGTCTGCAAAGAGAAATTTTTTCTTCTTGAAAAATCATCAAGAAAACTTTAAGGGGTCCCTTTATGCGATTAATCCGACTGTGAAAGAGATTCCTGGTTTTCCGAACAAGAATATATATAAATCAATTAAAGAGGTTCCGGAAGATGTGGACTTTGCTTTTATTACAGTTCCTGCTAAACAAGTATTACCGGTAATTGATGAATGTATTGAAAAAGGAGTAAAATTAGCAACTATCTTCTCTGCGGAATTTTCAGACGCCGGTACAGAAGAAGGAATTGAACTAGAAAAAGAATTACTTAGACGAGCAGATAATAAGATTAGAATATTAGGTCCCAATGGATTGGGACTTTTTTATCCAAAATTAGGGATAGCATGGAGAGGATTCTTTCCAAACTCTCAAGGGAATGTAGGGTTAATTGCGCAATCGGGAGGAATGTCCAACATAGCAATATATACTTCCATAGAGTTAGGATTTAATTTTTCCAAAGTATTTTCCTTTGGAAATGGTGCTGACTTAGATTTTATTGACCTTCTTTTCTTTTTAAGCAATGATCTGGAGACAGATGTGATTTTACTATATGTTGAGGGCCTTAAGGAAAATCGTTTTGATGCACTAAGAAAAGTATTGAGTCAGAATAGGAAGCCTATTGTCGCCTTGAAAGGAGGGACATCTCCAACTGGTTCCAAGGCAGTAAAGACTCATACAGCATCGGTTTCAGGGAATAATAAAATCTGGTCAGCGCTATTTAAACAATATAATATAATTGAAGTAGAATCATTAGAGCAACTGCTTTATACAGCCCAGATCATTGATTTTTATGGAATTCATGAATTTAAAAATGTGGCGGTTTTTAGTATCAGTGGAGGATATGGAGTGGTATTAGTGGATATAATTGAAAAATATGGAATGGTAGTTCCTCCTTTTAGCGATTATATTCAATGTAAGCTTGATGATCAATTCTTTATTAATGGTACTAGCTCAAAAAATCCTCTTGATGTCGCCGCGCAGATGTTTCATAGTCATACGCTTGTCAATATAGTAGATATCGCACTGTCTGATGATAAAATTGATACTTTAATTATGGATATGCCGAGTTGGTACTTTGATCATAAATATTACCTTACTCGGGACACGCATTTTAATGAGAACATAGAAAAGGTGTTCAAACTTGGATTGAAACACCATAAACCATTATTTCCGATAATACAAAGAGCACATTGTCCCGAAGAAAGCCATCGAATGGCTAAACAACTAACTAAATCTAAGATTGCATTATTTGAAAATCCACTGGACTTTATACCATTGCTTTCTAAGATTAGCAACTTTAAAAGAAAACTTTCACAAATTTAATTATAATCTTGATTCAAGATTTAAAAAATAAGAAGAATTGCTGCAATTAAAGGGATTAAAAAAGAAAGAGAGATAACCCAACCTATACTAATCAGAAATATAAACCAACTTGTAAATCGGAGCGAAGAGAGAGTATCTGTTTTGTATAAAAATTTGATCAGAAATGCTGCAATTAAACTCGAAACAATGTACATTCCTATTAAATCATACGGAAATATTAGATAATATATACCAAATATAATATATACCAAAAAGGGGTATATAATATACACCAAAACTAAAATGCTCATGATTAAAATGGAAAAATAGGGATTCGGCTGAATTTCTTGTTTTTTAAGCCAGTAATTTAGAATAATAGAGCCTATAATTACAAAAATAGAACTCACCATTAAAGAATTCGCTACGAAAGGTCCAATCATGGTTTTATGCCCTACTTATTAATTGCTTCAAATATTTAATATTAACCTCATATTTTAAATCTTTTGACAAGGAAATTATTAAAAAGATTCTCTATAATTATTAATTTAATATTATCATGATAAAATCGACTTTACACTACGAAAATCGTTTCAAAATCGACATTATTAAAGCATTTAACCTAACGATCCAATGGTTAGCTAGTCAACATAAAGCAAAAATAAAAAAATCCACACCCCACTCGTTCATCGAAGCGAAACAAGGCACCATGATGGCAAATACAGGGCATGATCCCAATTGGAAGAAAAGAATTCGCATTAGTTTTTACCAATTTGAACAAAATTATACTACTGTCAGAATCGAAGCAACTCCTATCGCACGCAATATTTTCAGGCTAGAGAAACTTAAACAATCATGGTATAATGGTCTTTTTAATCATTTATTTTCAGTCTTGCGAACCGCTCAAGAAATCGAGACAAAGGAACAAAAATTACTAAATGAAACTAATGTTCAAAAAACACCTATATATTGTCCCAATTGTGGAAAGAAGGTAGATGGGAGCGCGATTATTTGTCCTAGATGCGGAGTTGACATTATTTAATCCTTATCGTAAAAACTAAATTTATTAATGCTTCGTTTATTATTTTATAGATTTAATTCGGATTCTAAAATGGTGATACATTAAATGGGTAAGTTCAAATTTTGGCAGAAAAATCCCAAACCAGACTCATCAAGTATAAAATTATTAGAAGAAACAGATAATAAGGCTGCATCAAAAGAGCAAGATTACGAGGATAAATATCAAGCTCCTAAGCCGAATGCATCAGGAACAGGCAACTTATATGAAGAAGTCGTAATAAAACCAATTAGACTTGAAAAAGAATAATAAATGTGCAATATAGAAGGAGAAAATGAGTTTGTAAGTAAAAAAAATATTTAATTTACTATTTTTTTAGGTATAATTTACTATAAATCTTGGGCTAGTTCCATTGCTATACTCAAAAATTCTCCATAAGCCATTGAATCTTGAAGGCTTCCCTCAATTTTAAGGTCTCCTGCCATATAAGCACTAGTCGAATCAATATCGCCCTGCATCATCCCTCCCATAATTTCTTGGGTACACGCAAGAGTGAAGACAGGGTCATCAATTTCTCCCTCGCCATAATCGAACTTTCCATCACCTAATTTAACCCAACATTTAAATTCAGGTTCACTAATATGAATTTGGGCGTGGAATTCGCTAATATCTTCCAATTCTTCTTGTAATTCCTCGTTCTCCGCAGAAAATTGCTTGACAAATTCATAAATTTTGAGTAAATTTTCTGGTTTTTCAATAACTTTCTTGTTGTCATACATTTCTTTTATTTCAAGTGCTAATTTTTCATCCATTTGAAATCCTCTTATTATTATTTTTAGGTTTAATTATCCTTAATCCAATATAAAAATGTCGAAAGATTATCCCTAAGGAATATTAGATTATAAATTAGAAGAGAACAGATTTTTACTTGTCTTGTATAATTTTTTGATAAGTCTATTGAATGCGTCAGTAACTCCTTCTCCTGTTTTCGCGGATGTAAGATAATAGCCAAGAAAATTATACTGTTCTACAATCTTTTGAATTTTGTCTTCATTTATTCTTTCATTCGTTATCAAATCCACTTTATTGGCAAACAAAATCACAGGAATATCTCCACAATACTTTATAAGTTCTTCGTACCAATTTTTGATGTGAACCAAACTATCCCTCCCTAAATCATTTTCTTCAAGACTAAACACGATAATACATGCTTTACTTTCTTGAAAAAATAAAGGATGTAAAAAGTTGAAGTCATCTTGACCTGCAATATCCCAAAATATCAATTTAATCATATCACTGCCAATTTCTTTATCGAACCTCGAAAATTGCGCCCCAATTGTTTTTACGTAATCTGTTTCAAATGTTCCTTTAGTATATTTCTTAATTAGAGACGTTTTCCCAACCCCACCATCTCCAACTATAGAAATTTTATATCCAAATTTCTTTGATATTGTCATCGGATAGGAATTATTCCATTTTTTTTCCTAATTATATTTTAGATGGTGTAGAATTTAAATTTTTAACTAAAAAGTAAGAATTAAAAAAAAAAAATTTAGAATTTTTTCTTTCACTGCTTTTGCTTTATATAGGCGATAACCCCAAGAATAAAAAGTACTGACATGATAATCATATCCATAATTGTTTGGGAGATCATCATTTCAGTTGGTGTTCCAAACAAGAGTCTCGTTGGTTCTAGGATCATCATTGCTACTAATAAATAATAGAGATATCCATAAAGCAGCTTTATGTTTTCCCATTCTCGATCTTTTTTAATCAGGATTAAAAAACAGAAAATAGCGATTCCTAATAGAGTCGCAGCTTGGAATCTTACGTTAAAGGGATTGGTAGTAGGTGGAACAAAAAGTGGGGAAGGAAAAAGTAATCCTAAGGGTCCATAGATGATATTGACGATCCCATAAGCTAAAAGCGCAATTTTTGTTATTTTTTTAATTTCGGTCATTTTTTTCACATCTCATATTTAATATTTTTGATCTTGTCATCTCTAAGATGACTAATTAATGGTTGAGACATTTTTCCCTTTATAATTGTGTTTCCGTATAATCTATGGAAGTTCCGTATAATAATGGAAATTTTTAGAAGTCAGATAAAAATTTTAATAGAGAAAGATTAAACTAAATCGAATCCATAGAAGGAATACATTTATCAACAAAAATTCTAGTTATAATAGACTTAAGACTAGGAACTTCATCATGTTGAATTATTCTATTTATGTCATAAGATTTCCCAAATAGTTCCTTTGCTTCTTTAGTTTGGTGCAATTCTTCGATGAACACACTTATTCGATTTTGTGCCAAATATGATTGGCCTTTATATATATAGCATAATAAAAAAGGTGTAAGAGATTTCATTAGTAGCGTATACTCTCCAAATGATGCACGATCGAGTCCTTCAGAAAATGTATTATTTATAAAGGAATTAAAAGCTGCAACAAAACCTCCAAACAGTTGATCCTCAAAAGTTTTATCTTTAATAAAAGATTGAGTAAAAACTGGGATGCCTCCTTCTGAAATTATCAACAATAACACGGGTTCCTCATCTAAAAGTTTTGGAGCATCAATAGCTCTTCTTTTAAGCATAATTTCCATTTGTTGATTCAACCCAGCTAAGTCTAATCGTTTAGATATGGAGGAGTCGGTTTTTTTTAATTCCTGCCACATATTTAATTGGTGAATTAAATAATCATGTTCATAGGAAATTTTAATTGCTAACCGCTTGATCCCGTAGTTTTCAGCAATTTCTTGAGCTTGGTTCAAAAATTTTCGAGCATTTTTAGTTTCAAATTTTAATAGAAAAAGCTTGGCTTGTAATAGATAAGTCTCGCTTAGAATCCAATGGGAATTTGATTTCCCAGCAATATCTAATAGCTTTATGATAAGAGGATTTATATCATTAAGAACTTCTAGATTATTTATTACTTTTAATTCATGCAAGTACAACTCACATAAATTTATTAATATTCTTATGGTTAGTTCATAATGTAGAGATTTTTCTTCTAGTAGTTGATTAAATATTTCTTCTGCTTTAGCTTTATTACGAATTCGAAGACTTTTTTTTAATAATAATGCTTTTAGAAAGAGATAAAGTCGATTTATTTTTACATCTTTTAATTTATTTTTCAATTGTTTAAAATCACCAAAATAAATCTCAGCTTGATTAAGATTACCCTTCTCTATTAAAATTTGAATTAAAAAATCATAAATGCAAGCAACATCTCTTAAGTTACCCAATTCTATTAAGATTGCTATACTTTCTTCTAAGTACTCTAAGGCACGATCCAAGTCTCCTTTAATTCTATATTTTTCTCCAACATTATTTAGTGTAATCGCTATCATTCTTTTATTATTCAATTCCCTAAAAATTGCTAAGCTTTCCTCGAATAAGGGAATACATTTATTGATATTTCCTCGATATGTATAGGCTGATGCTAAAGATGTGAGACTAAAAGCAATATAAAATTTTTTAGCACTTTCGAGGGCAAGCACTAAACTCCTCTCTGCAATTTTTTTAGCAGGCTCCAAGTTGCCTCCAGTTATGCATAAATTAACTACAATCCAACAAAGAGTTTCGGCAATTTCATCTTTAATCCCTATAATTTCTCGTAATGACAAACTCTGATTTAAATATTCTAATGATTTATCGTTTTCGCCTTTTTCATAATAAAAATATCCTTTAACAAATGCTATGAACCCCTTACTTTTTATATATCTTAAAGATATTTTATCAGGCAAACTTACTAAAAATTCTTCGCCTTTTATTATTAGATCATACGCTTCTTCTAATTTATTAAGAAAAATTAAAGCACGAGCCATCCATATCAAGGCATCAACTCTTAAAGGATTCTTCCCAAGTTCTAGACTATTTTGATAGGTGTTTTTTGCAATTGTCAAGACGTCTTTATATCTACCTTGTTGAAATAGAAACTCTATTTTGAGAAGTTGACTAGATACTAAATCATAAAGAGTATGTATGTTATTATCTTCAAAATCGCTTAATATTGCATAAGCTTTATCATGTTCACCAGTATTAAATAATTCTTCAGATCTCTTAAGATGGTCTAGAGTTGTAGATATTATAAGTGCACCCACTGACTTAATTATATAAAAATTAAGTTAATTTGTATTTTAAATATGATGTGAAAAAAACTTTTACTAAGTCAAACTTAGCTCAATTGACTATTTGGAATGCTTTTTTGGATGAAAATTTTTGTTACTATTAATTCGAGAGAAGGAACTTCTTCTTTTTGAACTACTTGATTTATTCGGTAATATTTTTCAAGGGTAAGCCATAATTCTTTATTTACTTTCATTTCATCTATGAATGTTTTAATATGAGTTAAAGCGGAATAGGACTGCCCTTCATACACATAACAAAACAAAAAGGGTGATAAAGACTCCATAATTAGAGTATATTTACCGAAAGATGCACGCTTAAGGCCTTCAGAAAACTTCTCATTAATAAAGGCATTGACTGAGGTCAAGAAGCCTCCAAAAAGATGATCTTCAAAAGAATCATCTTCAGTAAAGGATCGTGAATAAATTGGAATCCCTCCTCTGGATAAAATTAGAAGAAAAATTGGTTCTTCCTCCAATAGTTCTGGGATCTCTATTATTCGTTTTTTTGTCATATATTCCATTTGTTCCTCCAAACTAGCAAGCTCCAGACGATCAGCAAGTTGAATCTCTTTATCCGGTTTCCATAATTTAGTTTGGTTTAATAAATTATCATGTTCATTCGAAATTTTCTTCGCTAACATTTCTAATCCGAATGATTCTGCTAAATTTTGTGCTTGAGTTAAAAATTCTTGAGCTTGTTTAATATTGGATGTTAAAATTGACAGTTTTGCTTGTAATAAATAAGTTTCCGCTAAAATTAAATTTAAATGTTGATTTTGGGCAATATTTAATAATTCTCGAATGAATGGTTGTATTTCATTAATTATTTCAAGATCGTTGGTAATCCTTAACTCTATTAAATATAAATCACATAGGTTAATTAAGGCATCAATCCTATATTCAGCAAGATATCTATCATCTAAAGCGAGACTCCGTAATAGCCTTTCTGATTTAACTCGATTCCTTGCT
>SDNW01000019.1 GCA_004524725.1 Promethearchaeota archaeon | reverse complement strand
TACGTTCTATTCAGAAAAGTGTGGTACGATTTTATCCCAATGTCATAATTACGAAAGATTCAGAGTTAATAGCGAAAGCAAAAGCAATCATTCTTCCTGGTGTAGGCGCTTTTGGGGATGCAATTAAGGATATCCAACAAAACGGGCTTCACGAGATACTAATAGAGAGAATAGATCGTGTGCCAACTATGGGAATTTGTTTAGGAATGCAATTACTATTTTCTCATTCGCAAGAATCTTCGGGAATTCGCGGGTTAAATATTATCCCCGGCAAGGTTCTAAATATTAGTAGCAAAGGCTCAAATTCGATTAAGGTCCCACATATGGGATGGAACCGACTGATCCCAATCTCAGAACCCTCTTTTTATGGCTATGCTTATTTCAATCACTCCTATTATTGCAGCCCAAACGATAAAAGCGTTGTAATCTGTCAAGTTAATCATGGAAAGAGTATTCCAGTTATTGTTTTAAAGGATCACATACTTGGAGTACAATTTCATCCAGAGAAAAGCAAAAAGACCGGAGATGCTCTTATTCAATATTTTATCTCATTAATAGAAAGGTGATTCTATTATGAAAAATATTATCCCCGCACTAGATCTGTTTGATGGACGGGTGGTTAGGTTATATCAAGGAGATTTTCAAAAGCTATCTATTTATCCTAAAGATCCATCTTCTCTGTTGCGTTATTATGCAAAACAAGGTTTCGATCAAATTCATGTGATTAATTTAAATGGTGCACGTTCAGGTGATTTTGAACAAGGGCCTAACTACGCCATCATATGTTCGCTTATTGAGGAGAGTAAGAAATGGGGAGTAAAAGTTCAATTAGGAGGAGGTCTCCGAACAGAAAAAATTATCGGGAAATTGTTGGATCTCGGTCTTTTTAAAGCTATAATCGGGACTCTCGCCATTCAGAATCAAGTACTCTTTCGAAAATTATTAAAAAAATATAAGAACGATATAATTGTCGCCTTAGATGTTCAGAATAATTCCGTGGGTACCCATGGGTGGCTAAAACAATCTCCCATAAGATTAAGTACTTTATTCAAACGATTTGAATCCCAAGGTGTTTTAGAATTTCTTATCACCGATATCTCACGAGATGGAACCTTATCGGGCCCGAATATCGCCATATATGAAAATCTTAGCAAAATTAAGTTTAAAGATACAAAATTAATTGCCGCGGGCGGAATAAGCACCCTAAACGATATGAAAAACTGCCTAAAATATACTGATGGAGTTGTTATCGGAAAAGCATTATATGAGAATAAAATCAGCCTTGATAACTTGTCTAAGCTTAAACTTAAATATGATCCAACTAATCTTGCACGAAGAATTATTCCTTGTCTCGATGTAAAAGAGGGGAGAGTAGTGAAGGGAGTTCATTTTAAGAATTTAATCGATAGTGGGGATCCGGTTACATTAGCTCAACTTTATAATCAAGAGGGTGCAGACGAGTTAGTCTTTTTAGATATATCTGCTACTCTTGAGGATCGAGACAGTATTATACCAATCATAAAGAAAGTTGCGGAAGAAGTATATATCCCTTTTACTGTAGGAGGAGGCATTCGGAATCTAAATGATGTCCGTCATATTATCAAAGCTGGAGCTGAAAAAGTAAGCATTAATACTGCTGCAGTAAAAAATCCTAATTTAATAAAAGAAAGCGCCCAAAAATTTGGAAGGCAATCAATCGTAGTCGCAATAGACGTTAAACGAGAAGGAACTATCTGGGAAGTATATATCAAATCGGGCACAGAACCTACCGGTTTGGATGGTATTTTATGGGCAAAAAAAGTAGTTGCCTACGGTGCGGGGGAATTACTGGTTACTAGTATGGATAAGGACGGTACAAGAACGGGATATGATTTGGAGTTAATTCAAGAGCTTTGTAAAGCCGTCGCCGTACCTATAATTGCCTCTGGTGGAGCCGGAACATACGAACATTTCTACGATGCCATAAACGCGGGAGCAGAAGCAGTTTTAGCCGCCTCCTTATTCCATAAAAGGATGATCTCCATTCACGCCCTTAAACGATATTTACTAAAAAAACACGTTAAAATTCGAATGTGAGTGTAATCTTATCAGTGCTTTGGGTTAATATTAACTAGGAAATACATAATTAACTAGACCTAAATACGCCACAATTATACCGATTATAATTATGAGATAATTGTATGGAGGAGCAAACAAGCGATATGGGACTTTCTTATAATATCGACGGTAGAGATCATCATATTTGGGGATAAGTATATATCGTTCTTCATAAAGGCTATGAGCGGCTAAAAAGAGGGTAAGTACTGGAACAAAAAGTATTGCTAATGGTGAATCTAAAATGAAACTCCATCCCGTAAAAATTAAAACCCATGCTAAATACACGGGATGCCTAACTATAGCGTAAGCACCTGAGGTTATTAATTTTGCCTCTTGAGCGCTAACTACGTCCACTTTAAATGATTTTCTTACCATTGATATGATCTTGATTCCAACCAAAATAAGAACAAATCCTAACATGAAAAACCAAATCCATAGATCTTGAAAATAACTGATGTTAGTTGGAAATAAAAATTGGAGGAAATTGGAATTTATTATCAAACTACCAACTAAACTTATTGTCCAGATATAAGGAAAGATAGTTTTATACGATGAGAATAAAATTGGGTGCTCATTTTGCTTCAAGAACGCTGACCAAAAAAACACTAAATTTATGATAAAAACAAATTCAAGAATTAGAGTTATAATTATACTCATTTATAATCAAACCTACTTGTTTTTGAAGTTATTACTATTCACTTTTTTAGAAAGAATGAGAGCTAAAAATAAATCATAAAAAAGCAATATCGGGATTGGGAATATTATTGGGAGAAGATTGTCCCCTTGTGAGTTTAAAATATATAACGCGGGGATGGATAATACTAAGGGAATTACCTCGCTTATAATACCAATCAGTATGAAGCGAATTTTATTATATCTACTGATGAAAAGCAGTATAATCTCAATAAGGAAGAATACTCGAAAGAAACAATAGATAAAATAATATCGAAACGCGCTGAAGAATCTTATTGTATACCATGCAGTTTCAGATGGGATTTCCCAAATCATTGAAATGAGAGAGTTTGGACCGGGTCCTAAATCGATATGAACTCCAAAAGGTAGGAAAAAGATTACCAGAATAGAAGAAACCAAAATCAAGAGGGATATATAGCGTTTCATGGGCTCTAATTAACAAGTTTCAATACTAAGTATGTAATTTCATCATAATTTATAACTTTATTCAATCTATATCTTCTTGGTATTAACAAAAAGCTCTTATGCCTTCTATATAACCTAACTTATAGATGATACTAAACATTTATATACATAATTTTATTTTATAAATTTGAATGTTAAAGGGGTATATTCAATGGAGAATAGAAACTTCCTTAAAATCGTTAAAATTGGAATTGTTATTTTATGTATATTATTAACTATGCCTTTTTTAAACAAATTCGATTCAAAATTAGAAGTTAATATCATAGATTCGGAACAACATGTCAAAACTCCAAAGACGGGAAATATAGACGAGAGTCCTATTCTAATAGATGCAGAAGCTACAGGTATAAATGCTCATAATTGGAGTTGGGCAGTCTCCCAAGATTGGTGTAACGGTTCAGGCACAGAAATCGATCCTTATCGAATCTCTCAAGTCAGTATAAATGGTATGGGTGTTAATAATTGTATTGAAATTAGAAATTCTAAAAACGACTACTTTATGATTGACCATTGTAATTTTTTAAACGCCGGAAATGCCGATCCTTTTCAATTGGCAGCTAATTTATTCCTCAACAACTCGAAATATGGAAAAATTATTCTAAATGAGATTATAGGAGCATCATCAAATTTAGCGATGGGTTTGTATGCAGAGAATTGTTCTTATCTGCAGATTGAATCAAATAATGTTAGCGAAAATCGATTTAATGCCATTCAACTAAGCCATTCATTTGCAAGCAATATTACTAATAACTTAATCTATAATAATCATTATGGAGGAATTTCTGTTGTAGATGGATCTCAAACAATTCATATCACTAATAATCTGGTTGATCAAAATTATGACGGGATTGGAATTTCAGATGGATCCTATAATTGGATAAATAATAATACCATCAGTAATAATATTCTTGATGGTATAATATGCGTCAACTGTTATAATGTTGAAATCGCTTCTAATGAAATTACTTTAAATAAGTATGATGGAATGTATATCGCAAGCTCCAATAATCTTAACATCATCGCAAATACAATAGAAAATAATGTATATGGAATAATCCTTAGATATAGTGATTCTAACTCCTTATGGGATAATATAATAATTCACAACAATTATTATCCTGTATGGCTATATTCCTCAAATTACAATAGAATCCTTGGAAATACAATAACCGAAAATAAAGAAACACTAACTCAGATCGACTGCATAGGTAATGAATTAATCGATAATATCATTTTTAATGATCCCGAACAACAATTTTTAATAATAACTATAACTGCAATAGTCTTTCTTCTCCTTGTATCAATCATCATTTTTTGGAAATGGAAAAAAGCAAAACGGGATTAGGGGAGCTTTTCTTAGGTTATAGTACCAAAGGAAAAAAAGAAATAAGAAAATTTTTTATTTTAGAACACCAGCATCGCGTAAGATTTTTGCATGATCAAAAGCAAGTTCGATTGTATTCAATCGGTCTTTGGATATTATTTCTACCTGCTTTGAATCATCGCCGCTTCTCATCTCTGAAGGATCACCAATAATGACACACTTAAATGCAGTACTTTCTACTCTTCCTCGAGGATCTCTTCCCTCCTCGTCATAATACCCAATTTTTCCAACAATTTCAACATTCAGATTTGTTTCTTCTTTTACTTCCCGAAAAAGTGCATGTTTCGTAGTTTCTCCTTTTTGAATGAAACCCCCGGGAAGAGCATAATAATCTCGAAATGGCGGATACTTTCGTTTTATTAATATCACACCACCCTCCTCCGTGGTAATAACCGCATCAATAGTATACTTGACCTCCGCTTTATTGATTTTCCGCTTAGCATAAAAATAATATCCAATGGTAATGATTAAAATAATTATGATTATTGACGCAATTAATCCATTTAATAGTGTTGTACCAAAAGCACCTTCTTGCATGGCGAAGGTAATCATAATCAAACCCGCTAAATCAGCCAATACCCCTGCACCAAACAATAAGTTTAATAAGCTCAAACCACGTTCAGTTCTCTGTTGATTTTCTTCATTTTTCTTCTGGTATAACACTTGAATTGCATCATATATGAGATTGAACTTCTTGTTTAATCGGGATACAACATCTTGAATATCAAATTCATTTAATAGATGCTTCAGAATAGTTGTATAATGTTGTCGTCGGTTATAATCCAATTCATTATAAATTGTACTTAAATTGGTTTGAATTAAGCCTCGGAGTAATCGCAGGTTAGTGGTTTTACGCTCAATTGCTTCTAAATCTTGGAAGGCTTCCAATTGAGTTTTTAAAAACAATAAATCTAACGATTCATTTATTGAACGCAAAGCAAATAAAACAGCACGCATACGAGGTGTAGGATCTAACACAAAAGGCTTCATATATGACTCAAAAAATTTCTTATAATTGTATTCTGCCATGTAGATAAAACCTGAATTCCGATGAATGAAATGGAGTTCTGATAAACGATTTGATAAATTGTTTTGAACACGTCGATTATAAAGTTTTTCGGAATAATCTTCCCATTGTCCTGAGTATATTTCTGTCCAATCACCGATAACTTTTTTATATTTCTCAATATTTTCTTGCGTCCATTGGACTTCTTGAGGGACAGTTTTATACGAAGTAGCAAAAACATAAATTGGGCTCTCTGTATCTAAAAGAAGCGCTTTATTTTCTGGTCTTTCATCGTACTTTTTCAAGCTATTCAAAACAATATAGGGAATTTGCTGGATTAGCATAGGGCTTAATGATTCCTTCTTAGCGAGATCATTTTGATAATAATTAACCTCAAATTCAAAGTATCCAAGCGTATTGTAAAGATAATCGGAGTTTTCATCACGATATGGAAAGCTTTCAAGGTATGGAACCCATTTACAGACTATTGAGACATTTTTTACCATCTCAAATAAGTCCTCCTTTAATTCCTTGCGATAAATATCGTTATCTGTTAAGCTGTCCAATTTTGCTTTAATGAGCCTTTCAATTTCAGCGCTTATTTGCCAACCATCTAATTTCGAGCTATCTAAGAAAGCACTGACATACCAAAATTGTTCATTTTCTATAAATTGAAGTGACATTAATAATAATAATATGAAGAAATAAAAAAAGCTAATGACTCGTATGGTTATAATTCGTAAATACTAAAGAAATTAATTAGTGAATGAAAAATGAAATAAGTAATCTATTAAAGTGAATGTTAGTATACAAATACTGCAAATATGGGATTATTTCTATTTACTTCTGCCATAAAGAATAGTGCTCCAATAGATATTGCACGAGCAGTAAGCAAATATCTCAAGCACAGAAATATTATTGCGGATGTCAAGTTATATTCAGAATGGCGATCCTCAACTAATACTAGCGAGTTTGATATTCATAATATTATCAGTCAACCTATTTCAATGACGAGTATATATCAACCTCAAAATAGATGGACAGTCATTATCTTTAATAATTGTCATTTCGATGAGAAAGAAATAAGTTTATTTTTATCGCTAGAACTGCAAACTCTTGTTTCATTGGTGGAGGTATTAGATTCGGAGGTTTGGTATTACTTTATATTTTACAATGGGAAACAAGTTGATCAATTTTGTTCTAATCCTGAAGAGTATGAGCAAAAAGAAAATTATAACTTCTTTAGAGGTAACCTAAAAAAATTAGCATTCTATTTTGAAGTTGATGAAACGAGTTTCGCTCCATATCTAACATTAGTTACCTCAGAAGATAGAACTGATTTAATATTTAAGAAAGCCTATAGAGACGATATCTATTCGCTAGGGGATGAGTGGATCTTTATAGATTTTTGGAAACGCTTAGGAATAAAATATCCTAAAACATTGCCCGAAATAGTGATAATTCACGAAGAATAAATTAATAATAAAATCTCCACTCATTCCTTTCTAATCTATTGAGAAATTGCATGACAAACTTTCCTGTCTCTTGGTTTTCTTTCATAAAATCCTTTAACTTAAGAAGTAAACGCTCTTCTCCAAATTTAAGAATTGGAAATATTGCCATCTTCTTTAGTTTATCACTTTCTATCCGTTTAAATGTATTAAGACTATACTCAAGAAAATTTTTAAGTTCCAAATCGATAATTAAACTGAAAATAAACTCTATAACATCAGTATCTTCTGAAGATGTATAGGTTTTGAGTTTTTCAACAATCAGATCATTTAATTCTCTCCATTCACTTAATTTAGTGGGATTTTGAATTAGGTATTCTCTTACAAATTTTAATGACCAATCATCTGCTTTATTTAGAAAGGAGAGAATCATTTTTTCACTAATCAAGTTCGATTTTTCCATAGCACTTATTAAATCCCCATCAATTAACTGATATTTCTTAACATTATCTATAATTAAGTTTTTCCAGTCTGAAATTTCATCTTTTAGAACTAAGATGGCTTTAAGTACTTCCACAATGAAATGTGGATTTTCGCTTTTTTGTAGTTTAGTTAAAAGAATTGATTGAAATTCTTTATTTTTCCTATATTTTGTAGCAACAATATCTAAAGAATCATAAGGATATTCTAATGAATCAATAAACTGTAGTGTTTCCTTTTCAAGTTCTAACTCTAATTCCGCTCCCACTTTAAAAATAAGTTCCTCTAATTCCCGTTTTTTAGATAAAATATCCGTATCAACATTAACCTGATCTTCAAAAAAAGCCAGATATTCTTTAAATAAGGATGTAATATCTCTTTTTTGCTGCAAAACTATACTCTGACCTAAATTTTCAAAACTCTTCACTATGGAAATCTTCTTTCGGATTGCATTGGATTCAATTAATCTCGAACAATTTAGTATAACTTCTTCCATGGTATTTTCAGATGAATTAGATAACACATGCTCCAAAAGCTCCATAATTACGCTATCAGGGGTGCCCTTAAATGATTTAACATATTTCAAAACCGGTTCTAATATTAAAGAATTATCTAAATCTACTAACCTGGTAACATGATGTTCTCTTAATGTAGATCTACTTTCTATTGATCCCCCATAATATTTAATTTCACTTTTTTCAGATAACAAATCTATCACAATAGAATGAAGTTTAGCTTGATCTTCTTCTTGAATATCATTTTTTTCCTCTAAAATATGATATATTCCTAAGAAACCCCATGCCTTTAAAATTACTTCTTCCATATTGTATAATTCAAAAAAAAAGTCTAAATCCTTTCTTTTTACTATTGGCTTAAAAATATTCTTGAAAGTAGACGATAGTTCCTTTTTTGGAGAAATTTCAACGGGAGTATATCCTTGTCTAAGCTTATTGATAATTTTATTCTTATTAGAACCATACATAATTGACTCAGATGATAAATGCGTTTTATAGTCTAAAAATCTTGACTATTTAAAAGGTATTAGATTATAATTTGTTGCTTTTCTTAAAGCCAATGATCTAATGTCATGTTGCCATTTAGAATCGTGTATCCCTGCCTTTGATAATCTTCTTTTCCATTGAGCAAAATCTTTTCTGGTATTGCAGCATGATGAATAAACAAAAAAACATTACGTTTTACCCCAAAAAATCGCCGCTTGATTTGTAAAGGTCTAATTTGGCATCCACAATGCATACAAATAATTTGATTCTCTGAAACGGAGTTATGGCAATACTGACATCTGTTCATATTATTTTAATTGGGTCAAACTTCTATTTAAGATTGAGTTTGATAATCCCTTAGATATTACTTATCTTTAAATAGAAATTTATTAACTTCTTAATATCTAGATCATTGAATTATTGTCGGTAGGCTTCAGAAAAGTGGTAGAATATCTTCAAGATTTTTTAATTATTAAAGACGGAGGGAAAGTAATATTTAGTACGGCATCGGATATTATTACTGATGAGGTACTCTTTGGTGGATTTTTAGAAGCGATTAAGGGGTTTTATAATCTCTCCTTAGAAGATGAATTACTTTCCATTGAGGGGAGAAAATACCGTATTACCTTCGTTTTAAAAGAGGATCTTGAGTTTATTGGCATATCTCGCTCCCTAACCGATGAGTCTCGTGCTGTGAAAGAACTCGAGTTTTTTACTGACATGTTCTTATCTAAATACCACGATATTATGGAAAGCTGTAATGGAACAGACGTTCGTAAATATAAATCATTTGATACCTATATTAAAAAGACTATTAACGAGATTGTGTTTGGTCAACTTGAACGATGTTTAATTCCTCATCCTTGAGTACTAATAAAGCGTTATATCAGTTTTTTAGAAGGCTTTCTAAGTGATGCTTTAAATCTTGCTCTAACTTATGATTATGTGGATATCCCTTTTTAATGTTTTTTTCAATCTCTTCTTTAAGAAATGTCTCTAATTCGTTACTATTTTCAAAATCAGGAGTATTCCTTAGTAATTTAGGGTCTTTTTCAGCTAATCGGGATAAATAAACAAAAATAACAATATCCATGACCTCTTCAATGCTATTAGAACCAATTACCATAATTATATTGTTATTAAATAATCTTCCTTCATAACTATATACATTAGTATTTCCCCAACTTTGAATCTTAAACTTCAGAAAGTCTAATACTCCAATTATATCCATTGGATTCCTAGTTTCATTTAAGTTAAAGAATATACCACGTTTTTCTTTCTGATCATATTTCTGTAGTAAAGATTGAAGATTATCGATATAAATTCACTTTAATCAAATATATATTTCCTAAGGTTAATAATGTCATTTTATTTTAGAATTTATGGTTTGAAATTTCATAGTCAAAATAATTATGTTTAAACATTCTAAACTTTTAATAAAAAGGGTTAAAATTTTAGAATTTTATAGTCTAAATAGCTCATTTAATTTTTGTTATTTAAATTTATAATTGTATAAATACAGCCTTTACCTTAAAAACTGGTGCAAATCAATTTAAATTGGAATCAAATTAGTGACTCCTAATTATTTAAAAATAGTTCTCTCTTATCAAAAATTAATTAATTTATTTCATATTCAAAGTAATTGATAAGTTTATGAGCTTAGAAAAGTTAAAAACTCAATATTCCTCAATGAGGAGTAGTAAAGAGTCACATAAAATGGGTTTAAAATCTCAGAAAGAACTATTTCCCAGTGGTGGAGGGCCTCAAGATGATTTCTTGTATTCCTTTTTGGCATTGATATATGAAGGTTATACCCATTTGAGTGAGATAAAAACTCAAATGCGCGATATTTTCACAACAACTATGAGACAGTTGATAATTACCGAAGAGAATGTTGATGAGTATCTTAACATTGCCTTATCAAAAAATTTGGTCAAAAACGCTCAAGACTCTACTCTTTCGCTAACAAAAGAGGGAAAAATATATGTTGAGAGTTGTTATTTAGCGATTCAACATGAATCCTATTGGCTAAAAAAATTTCTAAGCGAAAAAGCAGTCATGACTATAACTGCTATTTTTTTGATAATTTTATCCATTTTAAAAATAACTACCGGGCTACAAATATCCTCCCAAGGTATGATTACTGATGGTTTTGAGAACCTTACTGATCTTATTAAAGTGGGGATAATCGTTATCGTTAGTCTAGAACTAAAAAAAGATAAACTTGCCAGCATCATCATACTGATAATGATGCTATTTACAGGAATCAGTTTAATATGGTCAAACATTGAAGCGTTATTGTTTCCTTCTATTATAATTCCTACAATTCAAGGTTATTTTATCGTGGTTTTATCAATTCTATTCAACTTAGGATTAATGTTTTTGAAAGGTTTAGTAGGTAAAACCTCAGGAAATTTATCCTTAATCAGTGATTCGAAGGATTCTAAACTAAACATGTTAATTTCAACTGGAGTTATGGTGGGATTGACTTTTGCCATATTTAATATTTACTTTATAGATGCAATTATTGCAATCATAATTGCTATCATCGTATCAAAGGAAGGAGTTGAGATTTTGGTTGAAATTTTAAAAAAACGTGAAGAATTTGATCTTTCTATGGTTAAAATCTTTGCTGATACACTTTATGATAATAAGATTACTGGTTATCTAATAGCAAGTATCAATAGAGAACCACTCAATAAAGAAACCCTTCTCAAGAAGTTTGAAGATGGTCTAAACTTAGGACGAAAATATTATAATGGATTTGCGGACTTCTTTTATAAGGATCTAGAAGGAAAAGTAGCAGGAAAATATTTAGATACCTTAATTGAGGGTGGTTATATTAAGATATCAAAAAATAAGTTGGATTTGACGACAAAGGGTTATGACAATTATATAAAATTGAAAAAGTTAGAAAGGTTTACTCATACTAAACATCTTAACAAAGGCGCTTCAAAGAAAATCTATGGTATTATTACATCTGCAATTTGTATCACTATTCTTACCTTAATGATTATATTCGGCCCAACATTAATCGAAACCTTAAACGTATGGTTAGCTAGCTTTTAATTAAACATTAAATTATAGTTTAATCTGAGTAGATACTAAATCTTCCTCTTTTGAGGAATTACCCATATATATTGAGTAATTGATATCCTCTATTTCCCATCTCTTTGTTTCAGGATTATACCAAGCAAGATCCTTTTTAGAGATTTCAATAGATACCCTCTGTGTCTGGTTCGGAGTTAAAAGAACTTTATGAAAGCCTTTTAGGAGTTTTTTTGGTCGCTCGATATTTGAATTTTCAAATCCTACATAAAGTTGGACTATTTCCTCACCCTCCTTCTTTCCTGTGTTAGTAACATCAATTGAAGCAATAATTTTCTCTTCTAAACTTTTGAGAGTTAAATTATCATACTTAAATTGTGTATAGCTTAATCCGAAACCAAACGGAAATCTTGGGGTAATTCCGTTCTTATCCATTAAAGTGTACCCATGATAGTACCCATATTCAATCTCGTCAATGTGAGCCTTGAAAAAGGGTAAATCCGATTCTTTCTTGGGGATAGTGAACGGAAGTTTTCCACTGGGATTCACTTTTCCAAATAAAATGTTTGCTATAGCGCTCCCGCCCTCCATTCCAGAATACCATGCCATCAAAATCCCCTTTACCTTATCTATCCATTGCTCCATTATAATAGCGCTTCCTCCAACAAGAACCACAATGATTTTTTCATTTTGCTCAGATAAAGCTAAAATAAGGTCCTTGTCATGTTCCTTTAGCTCTAAACTTTCACGATCACCAACTTTTCGTATAAATTGGCGAATATATTCCCCTTCGTCACGATAAGTATAACCCACAATAACAACTACAGCATCGACATTTTGAGCAACCTTTTTTACCTCTTCGATGTCTGTACCCATATTATATACGATTTCTATTTTATCCCCAATCAAATTAGTAATACCACTTAAGGGAGTAATTATATCTTCTTGATGCACATTGCTACTCCCATGATCTCCTGTATTCTTTAAATCAGCCAATTCTCCTATGACTGCTAACTTTGATACTTCATTTGGATCTAAAGGTAATAGATCATTCGAATTCTTCAACAAGACCATACTTTTTTCTGCGACTTTACGAGCAAGCTTTATATGATCCTTAGAACCTACAACCTCCTTACTGTATTGCTGAGGGTCTGCTCTTGTGGTAAATTGGAGTATAGTATTTATTATGCGACGGACTGAATCATCGATAAGATCCATAGGGACTTTTCCTCCTTCCACTGCTTTAATTAATTTTTTCCCGTAACATTTTGCTCGAGGCATCTCCACATCTAAACCCCCTTCTATACCTGCAATTGTATCATATAGGCCATCCATCCAATCAGAATGAACAAACCCTTCAAATTGCCAATCTTGTTTAAGAATATTTCTCAGTAAATGCGAATTATGTCCACAATAGGTGCCATTTACTTTATTGTAAGCACTCATTACCGTTGCACATCCATCCTCAACACATCGCTTAAAGTGGGGAAGATAAACTTCCCGAAGAGTGCGCTCATTCATTTTTACATTAACTTTAAATCGGGAGTATTCAATACTATTGGCTGCAAAATGCTTTATGGTCGCCATAACATTATGTTTTTGGACACCACGCATTAAAGCAGAACCAAGTTCTCCAAGATGGTAAGGATCCTCTCCATATGTCTCTTGAGCTCGTCCCCATGCGGGATGGCGCAAGAGATTGATACATACTCCTCCGTATAGATTCCCTCCATGAGCTCTCACTTCTTTCCCTATTACTTCTCCCACCTCTTTCTCCAAGTTGGCATCCCAGCTTGCACCACGAGCCATTGATACGGGAAAGCATGTAGATCCTGGTATGACAACTCCTCGGGGACCATCAGTAAAAAGAAGGGGTGGAATTCCAAGTCTTTCCACGCCACCCGCGGGGAATACGCTCTTTCCAATTCCTCGATCTTTGATGAGGATCTTAAGAAAATCTCGTCCAGACATTAATTGAACTTTTTCCTGTAAGTCCATCTCTTTTAACGCTTGGGTGGTAAACTCATCTATTTCTTGCTGAGTCATTCCCTCTTTAATCTTTATTGTGGTCAAATTAAACACAACCTCTTTGATTTATTAGGTCAATACTTTTAGATTAATTATTTAAGTGGGAAAATAAAAGATGGAATTAAAACTTAGCGTCCCTTAAGCCAAATTCTCTACTAACTGCTTTTAATGAAATCTTGAATAATCGAAATAATTTCGTGAGGTGCATCCTCTTGAAGAAAATGAGACCCGTTTTCAATTTCAAAGATTTTAATTTCGGGATAAATTTTCTGCCACCATGAAATCGTTTTTACAGGAAATATGGGATCTTTCATCCCCCAAATCAAAATTTTCTCCTTATCCTTCAAGGCATCCAGATTCTGCCGTATACATCGCATTGTTTCAGCACTAGGATGTGAATCCCCGACGGGAATGTCTTTTGGCCAAGCAAAAGCTCCAATAAGTGACTTCTTATCGGGGAAAGGAGCGCTGTACGCGTTTAACATATTTTCATTAATGATGTTTTTATTATAAATACCACTTTTAATTATTCCTTTAATATTCGAAATAAAAGATTCATAAATTCCTTTTTCTACAAAAGCTTGATACCACGGTTTGGCACCTTCTTTCATAACCCCGATACTGGTATTCATAATAACTAATCGTTTAATTCTATCAGAATTATGCACTCCAAATCCAATTCCTATGGGTCCACCCCAATCTTGCACAATTATCGTAATATCATGTAAATCAAGATCTAGTAGTAATTTCGTGGTGTTATCAAGATGTTGTTTCAGAACATAAGGTTTATCTTGGGGTACATCACTTTTTCCAAAGCCCATTTGATCTGGAACAATCACTCTATTGTTATTGGATAACACCTTAATAAAATTTCGGTAAAGATATGCCCATGTAGGCATGCCATGAAACATAACGATTGGCTCGCCATTTCCTTCATCAACATAATGCATTTGAAACCCATTAATTTCTTGGTAATGAGCTTTATAAGGAAAGGTATCTCCAAAAGTCTCCTCTCGTAAGTAATCTCTCTTCATCTTAAAAACCAAAGTTTTTGATTAATATTGATTTTCTCAATATTATAATTATTTTAGTTTGAATTAGATGATAATAATGGTTGATGATAATTTAAAAAATTATATGTTCCAATTTATAAAGGATGTCTGTGACGAAATTGGACCCCGAGAGTCTGGAACTGAACAAGAAGTGTTAGCCGGTAATAAAATTGAAGAAGAAATGCAAAAATTTTGTAATACTACTCATCAAGAAGAGTATATCAGTAGTCCCCACGCATTTTTAGGTGGTATAAAATATGGAGCATTTTTAGCGCTAATCTCTATCGGGCTCTACTGGCTTTCCTTATTAGTTGATCTTTCCATTCTTCCCTTAGAGCCAATTTATAGCTTTTTGTTTATTTTAATCGCAGTAATTTTGATAATAATAACAATTAGCTATTTTATTACCGAGGTAATGAAATATCACGAATATTTCGATTTTTTATTTCCAAAGAAAAAGTCAAAAAACGTGATTGGTGTCATTAATCCCAAAAATTCTGTAAAAAATACCATTATTTTTTCGGCTCACCATGATTCAGCATTCGAATTTAATACTTTTTATTATTTTAAGCGATTCGGTCAATTCATAATAAATTTTGGCTATTTTGGGGTTGCGGTCTTGTTTGTAGTTATTATTCTCAAAATTATTTTCCAACTGATTTCCATAGATTTCACACTGCTATTTTTTGGGTTCGGAATCTTCTTTCTTTTGTTCGTTCCAATTGCTTTAGCCTATGTGTTTTTCCATAGCTATAAGCCCGTACCGGGTGCATTTGACAATCTATCAGGGGTTTCCATAGTATTAGGAATAGGAAAATATTTGGCTGAAAATAAGGAATCAAATGGTGTCCCGGTTAATACTCGAGTCTACTTGATCTCATTTGCCGGGGAGGAGTCTGGACTGAGGGGAGCAAAAGCTTACATTAAAGCACACTTAGAAGATTTAAAAGCTTCCAATACTCTCGTAGTAAATATGGATGGCATTGCGAAAAAAGACATAATAGGTGTTCTTAAAAGAGAATCGGGTATTGGGGCAACTCATGATCCTAAAATTTATGAACCCTTATATAATATAGCCAAAGAAGTGAATCCATTAGCGGCTCTAGCAAAACTACCCTTTGGAGCCACTGATGCCGCAGTGTTTAGTAAAAAGGGAATATCTGCTGCCACAATTGGTGGGCTTAATCTCTCAGAAAATTTGCCTCCGTACTACCATACTCGCTTTGATACTCCAGAAGTGATTGAAAAAGAAGCTTTAGGCCAAGTTGTAGATATTTGTGTTAAATACCTAAGCTTTATAGATGGATCCAACTAACATCCAATAATCTTTTTTAAATAACAGAATTAATATAAAAAAATAATTTTTTTTTGATATTTCTCAATTGAATCCAATACTTCAGTTACATGGGATTGATAATCAGCGATAAAAATTAAAAACACATTCTTATCGCATTGAATGATAATAAGCAAATAAGAATCTAATTCTGCAACGATTTTAGTTAACTTTTCTTGACCTACTGCCTCGCGTAAGTTGTTTGAACTCTCTAAAACCGAAGCGCACATAGAAGATAATTCGGGACTATTTATGTAGGTGATTTTATCATTAAAGATTTTACAAATTGGTTCTCCATTTCTATAAGACAATAATACTCCCTGTAAGTTTCCTTCTTGTTTCAATTCGTTTAGAACTTGGTATAATTGTTCATTTTTATTTAAATTATTTTCACCATCAGAATTCATAGCATAGCCTCTGTTTTTAATTTTTATGAAATAAGCCAAAAAACCCTCGTCTTTTCGCCCTAATCGCTTGTTGAGGACATATCTCCATACAGCATAGACAAGAGATACATACATCTCTATTGAAGCTTGGATATTGCTTACTCTCAAACATAATCGCTCCAGCAGGACAGATCTCAGCACATTGCCCACACTGAATGCAGTTATTTTTTATTAATTTCGGGATTCGTTTTGTGACTCGGTAGACTATTCCTCCTGTGATTGAGGTAGCTAGTTTGGTCATACGTCTCCCAGGAACTTTAAATTTCGGAGTCAACTTTTTTGCTTCTTCTAAACTTATACCTACAATTTTAATTTCATCTAAATCTCCTATCCCTAAGCCTCTCTCATAAGCATTTTTTAGATGCGGTACATATTCAAGGCCTTTAAACTTTCCAATTTCTAAAGCTACAGTATCAAGAGCCAATTCATCCGTCCCCACTAAAACTAGATTCCAATTTTTCATTCGCCCACTCACAGGACCCATAGGTCCTTGCATGATAGTATGCAAATCATACACAATTAATCGATGAGGCTTGTTTTTTACGACCCATGAATAATTATCCGCCAGTACTTCTCCAAACTGATCGGCAGTTTTCCCTAAGAGGTGAGTTTTTGCTTTTAGTCCACCAGGAATGATCCCCCAATAATTTTTTATTGCGCCGGTAATAGTCGCCTCTCCGTGAGTTTTTAATCGTGGTAAATTTATAAGAAGATCGCAATCTACCACCGGTTTTGATATATAACATTCCTTGAATCGTAATGCTCCCTCTATTTGAACATTAATGGGAATCTCTCGTTCAAAATCGATAAACTTAATACCCTCTCGTTCAACAATATCATAAATTCCTACTTTTTCAGCAATCTTTGAAGCAAATGTTTTTATCTGACCGGGAGAATCCCCAATATTAATATTTTCTCGGGGAACATTTCTTTCCTTTAAGTATGCTAACACCCCTTCAACGAATTCGGGTTGGGTACATGCATCTTTTGTAGCACGTAATAGATTTGGCTTTAAAAGAATATTTTTACATTCCGAAAGATTAAATATAAAAGAATCTTCGACTAACTTTAACCCAGACACGATGGCTGCTTGCAGTGAATTATGCTCGTTTACATCAACGATTGCTATCTTTGTTGCCATCTTGACCTAAATAGAAAAAGCAAACAGCCTATTAAAATATGTCTTTTACACCAAAAAGCTATAATAATAAAATTTTTCCCGTTCAGTTAAGAGAATTGAAATTTAAAAATTAATATTTTGGATCTAAACTCAATATATTTAATATATTGGATAACTAATTATTTTTAAGAAACGACTATTATTAATAATGTAATTTGAATTTTAACCACTATTTCTTTGGTAAGAGAATCTGGTTATAATGTCGGAAAGCGATATAATGTTTAAAGTCTGCCTATTTGGGGATGGTGGAGTAGGGAAAACAACTTTAGTTAATCGTTATTTAACTGGCGTGTTCAAATCTAATTCCACAATTACTATTGGGGTAGATTTTCATGTTAAAAAACTAGTGGTAGATGATAAAAAAGTAAGTCTTCAAATATGGGACTTTGCTGGGGAAGATCGATTCCGTTTTTTATTACCCAGTTATGTAGTTGGCGCCTCTGGAGGAATATTTATGTATGACATTACCAGATATTCTAGTCTAAAAAATTTCCATGATTGGATAACAATTTTTAAGAAAGGTTATATCGGAAGTCATCAACAGATTCCTGTAATCATGGTAGGAGGGAAATTAGACCTTCAATACAAAAGAACGGTCTCAAGCAAGGAAGCCTATGAAATGGCAAAGAAACACAATCTGTATGGTTATATTGAGTGTTCCTCTAAGAATGGACAAAACGTGGAAGATATTTTTTATGAGATTGCAAAATTAATGATTCATCGAGCAAAATTATCGTAAAGAGTTCCTTTCATGGAAGGATTTTTAACTTCTTTGGGTGAATATTTCCTCTAAAGAATGGATAACAATATTCGGAGTTAAATTGCTATCAGCATCTTCTTTCTTCTCTTTAAGGAAAGAAATCTGTTCTAATGTGGTTACTCCTGTTAAGACTAATACGGTTTTTATATATGCACGATTGCCAGCTAATATATCCGTATCTAATCGATCTCCAAAGATAACTGCCTCATGACTTTTCAATTTGTTTTTTTTTAATATCATTCTTATGCCGAGAGGAGAAGGTTTGCCAAAAACTCTAATTGGTTTTTTAGAGGTGCTTGTTTGGAGTGCTGCTACCATACTTCCTGCTCCTGGGAGTTCTTTATCCTTATCTGGTAAGGTAGCATCTGTATTCGTCGCATAAAAATGGGCATGCCCTTGAGAAATACAGCTATGAGCAATTGCTAACTTTTGATAGCTAAAGTTACGATCTAAGCCAACAATAACGTAATCTATAGCATTAAAATCGTCTACGCGACTATATACGTGGTGTCCTTTTGCTTCTAACTCTTCTTTTAACCCTGCCTCGCCTATCACATATATCTTTGCGTTCTTTTTTAACTTGCTTATTTCTTCAGCTGCTATATATGCACTGGTAAAGAAATCATCAATAGTGCTAGTTATACCAAAGTGTTGAAGTTTTTCCACGTAGTTTTGTCTCGTTAATGTCGAATTATTTGAATTAAATACTACCCGAATGAAAAGGGCTTTCAAGAGCTTTATGATCTTAACTACACCGGGAATTAAATTATCACCACGATAAATAACCCCATCAAGATCAAAAATGGCCAATCTAATACTTTTCAAATCTTCAATCAATTCTGGCATAATTATGAACGAGTCAACCTTTCAACCTTTCTTAAAGTTAAATTAACCCTACTGGAAATCCTAAAAGGACTATAAATACTTGAATCCCTATTGGGATGAAAATTGGATTTAAGATATTATCCGCCGTAAATGCTGGAAAGTAATCGGTTATAAAAAATATTAATGCGCCGATTATCGCGTAGATAGGACCTACAAAGAAAAATCCAACAATATAGGCAACCATGACTCCCGCAATAAAACCTTCTATTGACTTAGTTTCATTATTTCTTAGATAAATTTTATGTTTTCCATAATTACGGCCAATTAATGCGGCTGCCGCATCTGAGAGACATGCAATTAAAATTCCTGCAAAAAATGCTGAGATATGAATGATTCCTGACATATAGAGCATATAACTGAATATAAACCCGGTCATAATATATATTTGGGGACCTGCAGCATTTTTTTCCTTATTCCGAAGCATTGATTTTGTCAAGAAATTAAATATTGAGTATTCTGGACCCCATAATATCCTAATTAAATCAGACATTATCGCAAAAACTAAAGATGCGATAAGAGCAAACATTGTTAGATCGATTACGGCATTAAAATCTCCAATACTATAAGGATAATCCGAAATTTCGCCCCATAAAAAATTGTATGAAGGTTCAACTTGATTGATAAATATAATTACGGTATCACTTACGATTTCGGCTAACGGGGGTATTAAGAATAGGCCATAATATGCGATTAAAATCAAAAATCCCATTAGATGAAAGCCTTTTCTTAGTAACTCCATCTTAATGCTAATATCATCTTGATATGGATCCTCTTTTGTCATGCGGTTTATGTATCTTCTTAAAATCGAAGATTTTTTGTCATTAGCACTTGTATTAATATTGTTTTGACTTTCATTTTCCATCTTTTTAATAATTTTCTTAATCATCAATGCAAAGATTACAGTGATTATGAAAATAATTGAAATCCACCATATTATAAATCCATTATAAGGATATGGGAAAAACCTAAAGATTGAATTATAAAATCCAAAAATTAAAAAACAAATCCCGCATATTATTGAAGAGACTCCTCCATATCTGTTGTTTGCGCGCCATCCCTTTCGACCAACAATAAACATTAAAAACATTAATGTAAAAAAGAATAAAGAGAGCGATGTATTGTAAATACCATCAACAATGGTCCAGTAGGCATCCATAATTTACAACTTAACCAATAATACCAATTATTTAAATAATTAAACATCAAATAATTATTCTTTGATTTATTGATAATGATTATTAATATGATTAATATCTAGGCGATTATAAGAAAACGATGCTCGATCGTTCAACTAATTTTATCAAAGTTTTATCAGGGGAATTTAGTAATTCTGTACCACTTTATTGCACAGGGTATCCTGACTCTGATTTTATGAATAACTTTCGAGCAAAATTTTCCATAATTTCGGAAAATAATGGTTTATACCTAAATGATCTTGATTATTCCTTAATTTCTCACATGGGTTTCGATGCAATTTCACTATGGGAATTTCGCCGAGGTAAGGGAGGTTATAATATAAATGAAGATATATTTGTTGATGGGTGGGGAAGAAAGAAAAATACAAGAAATTGGTATGTCTGGGATGGTGTATTTAAAGCTAAATCTATTGTTGATTCCTGGGATCATTTAAATCTACCTTCCAAAGATAAGCTCGAAACCCTTTCGAGATTTCTGGTTCAAGCAAAAGATCAGATCGTACCGGTATTATCTTTACCAGGATTGTTTGAAAAAACATGGCAGTCTATGGGGTTTGCATTCTTTTCTAAAAAATTGAAAAATGATAGAAAATTTATTGAATATATCGTTCAATTCTTTTTTGATTACTTGAAAAAACTTATCGCAAAACTTTTCGATTCGGGAGCAACATTATTCCTCGTGGCCGATGACTGTGGATATAAAAAACGTTCATTCATCCCAACTTATTTATGGGAGCAGATTTTTTTTCCACCTTATCGTAAAATCGTCCATTACATCCATGAACGTAAGGGCAAAATAATCATTCATTCCGATGGCTATATTACTGATCTAGTTCCAGTATTCATTGATATTGGGTTTGACGCAATTCAAAGTTTAGAACCTAGCGCAGGAGTGGATATATTTCAGTTATTTAAACGCTTTTCAAATAAAATTAGTTATATTGGTAATATGGATATGAGTTTATTATCATACGGTTCTCAAGCTGAGGTGAGAACATACGTCAAAAAATTGATTTCTACTTCTCATAAATATAATGCTCCACTAATTATTAGCCCTACTCAACAACTAGATAAGAGTTGCAAACCCGAAAATGTGAAAATGATGATTGATTGTACTAAAAAGTTTAAATTGGAATAAGCTCATCTTTAATTATAAAATGATTCATTTTTAATTCATAAAAAATTTAGTCTAAATAATCTATAAAAGAATAATTATGGATATCGATGAGCTTTTAGGGGAATATACAAAAATCTTTAGGTTTCGTAGGTTATTCATCCGAGACCTCTCAATTACTCGACGTGGATTCCTCTATTTTCTCATATCGTTTGTATTTTGTACCATCTCTCTCAATTACATCGTGGTGTTTATTTTAGAATTTAATCCACAAGAATTGCTTTTCAATGGTCTTGGATCGACCTTAGTCATGGCTATATTTCTCACAATTGTTATTGCAGGGTTTACTGTAGATAAAGTGAAAAATAGGGTTAATTTTTTACTCATATGCGCGCCAATAACTCTTGTTGGGTTAGTATTTATTCTTTTTGGAGATTGGTTTAATCTCATCGGGTTTTCTCTAATGATTTTATCGACGGGATTTTTCATTATTGATCTCCTCACTATTTATATTCATGAGTCAAATATACTTAATAGGGGTAGATTACTAGGCTATCTCTTTTTTACCGCATTTATTATTTCGCATTTGATCATGATTTTTACTTACGGAAACACCTTTTTAGTAATCATTGTTGAATCTGCTCTTTTAATATTAATATATTATATTTCAAAAAGATATAACTACAAGGAAACAAATGAACGATTAACTTCCACTAAAAGTTTCTTTCAGATTCTAACGGGGTCCTATCATATATTGGGTTACCTCCTCGTGTTCTTGATCTTTGGATATATTCTTGGTAATGCTTTTTCAACATATGGGGAACTCAATATTAGCCCTTTCATCTTTGTTCCCTTGTTCATGTTTCTCTTTATAATTATCGGAGTGGGGTTGGATAATTTTGGAAGAAAATGGACATTTGGAGCAGGATTACTCCTTATATCTTCAATTTTCCTCTTTGCGAGTATCTTTCAAAATGCAATTATTTATAACTCAATATTTTTTGGGGGTTCTATCCCAATTATTTTTATGATATTATTTACTCTCTCAGCCGATTTTAGCACAGAGAGGAATACCATCAAATATAGAGCAAAAATGATATGCACTTTTCTTTTGGTATTTATGATGGGCTTAATCGCTGGAGTTCTGATTCATTATGTTTTTAATCAAGTATATACTTCAAATCCCATTTATTTCTACTGGATTCCCCCCTATCTCCAAGGATTAAGTCCCTTTTTACTGATAGCCACGCTCGTTTGGATTAATACCCTCCCTGAAATACTATCTTACAAGGAAGCAGATTGGGCTGATTCTTTAATAAGTCTTTATGTGTTCAACTCATCCGCAATATGTTTATATACTAAAGATTTCAAGCCCGATAAGAAAACGAATATTCCTAGTGAAGATCTTATTACTGGAGGTTTTACGGGAATTATCGGGCTTATTTCCGAAATAACTAATCAAAATAAAAATTTAAATATTATTGATAAAGAAGGGGTAAAAATTTACTTTTCCTATGGAAAATCGGTTATCTCTGCTTTGATCTCTACTAAATATTTACCAGTACTTTCTAAAAAGTTAGATATCTTTACAAGATCGTTTGAACGCCAATTTGAATATGAACTGGTTAATTTCACTGGCAAAATAAATCCCTTTTACACCGCAAAAAAGCTTGTCTATCGCTATTTCAAATGAACACTATGTTTAATTAGGATAGCATCTCATATACTATAACTATCTACAATATTCTTACCTAGATATTATATAACTTAATAAGCACATAATAAAAAAAAAATATTAAACACAAAAGAAACAAAAAAAATAAATAATACCAATCTACTTTAAATATAAGTAATGGTTGAAGATAATTAATATCTAATAAAAAATACTCACTTATTATTATATTTTAACTAAATTTTTAGGTACGAGAAGGAGAATGTCTAGTACGCCAGATACACTCGATGATTTGCTTAAGAAATTATTAGCCGCAATTCCTGAAGTTAAAGCCGCAGCAATTGTATCTGCTGAAGGATTACCGATTGCCTCTGCCCTGCCACGCGATGTGGATGAGACTAGGATCGCCGCTATGACTGCAGCACTTCTTTCCTTATCCGAAAGAGCAATTATCGAGATGCAAAAAGGCGACTTCGATCAACTCTATATTAGGGGAAGTGATGGGTATTTATTAGTGCTCCAAGCTGGCCCTAATGCGGTGTTAACCGTATCTGCAGACAAGGACGTACGTTTGGGGTTAATCTTGCTAGACTGTAGGCGAACTTGCGAAAAAATTGCTCAATTAATCTAATCTAAGGGCTATTATTAAGATTGATATCACCTTTGTTTTTCACTATTATACCAATCTGAATCTCATAAAACCACAAAATATTAATTTTATTCTGCATATCAATATTTACTATACTTCGTCTGTTATGCAGGTGCTAAATTATTTTTAAATTATATCAAATTACCGCTAAAGTAGAAATTCCTCCGTTCTTGTTTGATCAACCAAAAGAGGTCAGTTCAAGAATCATTCTTTCCGAAGATTATGAGGGAATAATTACTCGTGACTACGGATTTATCATTGCAATTGTCGATGTTATTGACGTCGGTCCGGGAATCATAATCCCAGGGAATGCAAATACATTTCATGAGGTCGAGTTTTCAATTCTTTCCTTTAAACCCATGATCTCAGAAGTGGTTGAAGGTGAAGTAGTTGAGATTGTTGATTTTGGATCCTTCATTCGATTAGGTCCCTTAGATGGGTTAGTTCATGTATCTCAAATATGTGATGATTATATATCCTATGAACAAGTAGGGAATCGATTTATTGGTAAGGAAACGGGTAAAATTCTAGAAGTAGGCGATATCGTGCGAGCAAAAATAATTGCTGTATCCCTAGGTACGGGAAGAAGTGGCAAATTGGGTTTAACAATGAGACAACATTTTCTAGGCAAATCTGAATGGATAGAAGAGGATATTGAAGAAGAGTATACTAATAAAGAAAAAACTGAAGAATCAGATGAGGAAAAAAGTGAAAATTAATAGAATCAATATTTAGGTGATTAATTATATGAAAGAACGAGCATGTAAAAATTGTCACTTAATCACAAAAAATGATCAAATTTGTCCTAAATGTAAGACTCATTCATTAAGTGATGATTATACGGGAGAAGTCATTGTTATCAAACCAGAACAGTCTAAATTTGCAGAATATCTTAAGATTCATTATCCCGGAAAGTACGCTTTAAGAGTTAGATAACTCTGATCATTAATCTATTTATAATCTATGCGTGGTAAAGAAAAAAACTTTCTGTTTATATTCTCATGCCAAATAACTTAAAAATACCTGAAAATGAGAGACATAAATTCTCGCAACCATTAGGTAAATTAATTACGGGGAGAAGGGAGGATACAATCCCTCAAATTGAGTCTAAAATTAAAGATTTTTCTCAAAAATATAATCATATTCACATATATTTGGTAGGCGATATTGTTTCAAAAGATTTCCTTGAACATGATTATTTGAAAGTATTTATAAAGCTATGTATTGTTGATGAGAAGACACAGAGAAATAAAATTGAGTTGGGGTTTGATACGTTTTTTGATGAGATTATCGAATTTAAAAATCCCAGCGGAACGATATCAAAAGAGAGTTTTAATATTTTGGAACAAATCATAAAATCTAACCGAAGAACCTTGTTAAAAATAACCGAGGGAGAAGAAGATTTACTTGTTCTTCCCTTAGCAGTCTTACTTCCTTTGAATGAAAAAACTAAAACCCTCCTATTTTATGGCCAACCTCCAATTACTGACTCTAAACATCCAATTCCAGAGGGAATTGTTATGGTTGAGGTTAACAAACGAATACAAAACCTTGTCAATAGAATCCTATCCTTAATGAGATAAAAATAATCCTGACATTTAATTTTTTAAAAATAATTTACTTTTTATCGGGATTCAAGAAGAAAAACAAAAAATTTTATTTTTTACCCTTCTTTACTCATACTAAATTAGATTTATCTTTATAATAATTGATAAATTCTCTTAACAAAAACTTTTAAGCATTAAAATGTCGTTTAAAGTAGAAGTACTGGAAGAAAAGAAAAACGAATTAATAAATCGAGCTGAATTACAGTTTAGAATAGATCATTTCGGTAAAGGTACTCCTAACCGATTAGAAGTTAAGAAAAAGATTGCTGCCATGAAGAATGCCAACGAAAAACTGACTATTATTAGAAAAATGAGGACTCATTATGGCTCAGCATATACTACGGGTAAAGTAAATATCTATGAAGACTCTAAAGATCTTCACCTTTATGAACCTTTCCACATACAAGTAAGGAACTTGGATGCGGAAAAAAGAAAAGAAATTTATCGCTTAAAGAAGAGGAAAGAACCTTTCAAACATCTTTTTGAGCTTGAATGATACTTATAATGTATAAATTTGGTGATGAAAATGACAGATATTTCAAAAATGTATGAAATACAAGATGGAAAATTAATTACTAACCATAGGACATGCCCAAAATGCGGGCCCTCTTACTTTCTTGCTGACCACTATGACAGGTCAACTTGTGGGAAATGTGGATATACAGTCTTTAAACGAAAAGGAAAGAAGGGGGCGGCAACCGTTGCGCGAAGGCGGCGTTCTCCTAGAAAACGTACGAAATCTAATTAAATTGCTAAAACTAGACCTTAAAATTTTTCTATAACTATTTTTAAGATTCACGTTAATAATTATATATTACAGAGTAATTAACAGTAATGAAGTTCAATACCAAGCTGGTTTTAGGAATTGAATCCACAGCTCATACATGGTCTGTAGGAATTATGGATTTTAATGGAAAAGTCATGAGTGTAGTTAATGATACATTCATTCCTGATAAAGGAGGACTTCATCCCTATTTAGTTAAGGAACAACATCTAAATAATTTTAAGCGTGTCATTAGACAAGCTCTTAGGGATGCAAACTGTAAAATGTGTGATATTGATTTAATTGCCTTTAGTAAAAGTCCTGGATTGGGACCTATTTTAAAAATTGGCGCCCAAGTAGCCCGAATGCTTGGTCAATTGCTCAATATTCCAATTATTGGGGTCAATCACTGCATCGCTCATATTGAAATTGGTCGTTTGATGTGCAACATCGAAGATCCATTAACTTTATACGTATCGGGAGGGAACACTATTGTTAGTGCTTATGAATCCAATAAATATCAAATATTTGGTGAAACCTTAGATATATCAATTGGAAATATGATTGATATGTTTGCCCGCGATATCGGATTATCACATCCTGGTGGTCCAAAAATAGAAAAGTTGGCACATCAATCGAAACGTTATGTTCAATTACCTTATGTAGTAAAGGGAATGGATTTATCATTTTCAGGATTATATACCGCTGCAAAAAAACTAATCGATTCTAAAACTTATGAAATTAGCGATGTAGCCTATTCCTTACAAGAAACAGCATTTGCGATGTTAACTGAAGTTACTGAACGGGCATTAGCACATACAGAAAAAGATGAAGTGTTATTAACTGGAGGAGTTGCGGCTAATAAGCGTTTACAAGAAATGATTGCCTATATTAGTAAAGAGCATAACGCAAAATTTGAAGTTGTTCCTCTCAAATACGCCGGAGATAATGGTATTATGATAGCTTGGACCGGAATTTTACGTTATATATCAGAAGGGAGACCGAATCTTCTTAATACCATGATCGATCCAAAAGAGCGTATGGATACCTTAACAATACCTTGGAGAAAGTAATTTAAAAATGAGTGCTTCAAATTCAATTGTATGGGAAAAAATATTACGAAAAGGAGCGGAAGCTAACCTTTACGAAGGTTATTGGTTCGGAAAGAAAGTTATCTTTAAACATCGTATAAAGAAAGATTATCGAGAAAACATACTTGATTCTATTATCAGAGCAAAAAGAACTATAAATGAAGGAAGGGCTCTAATAAAAGTAAAAGAAGAAGGAATAAATGTCCCGCAAGTATATGAGCTTGATACTGAAAATGCTCTCATTATAATGAAATATATTGAAGGTCAGAAATTAAAAGACTTAATGCCAAAATTAGCAAATTCAGAAAAGATTCCTCTCTTTTATAACGTTGGAAAACAAATAGCAACGCTTCATATTAACGGACATATACATGGTGATATAACGACAAGTAATATCATTATAACTGAGGAAAAACAAGTGTTCTTAATTGATTTTGGACTTCATGAATATTCCGATTCTATCGAAGATAAAAGTGTAGATCTCCATTTATTCAAACGAGTCTTAATCTCAACTCATGGAAAAGATTTTAAGCCATGTTTTAATGCCTTTTTGGAAGGATATCAATCTGAATATAAACTATTAGAAAATGATGATTCCAAACTAATTATTAAAAATATTTCTGCCATTGAACGCCGGGGGCGATATGTCAAGCGGGATGAAAAAGAGTTTGGATAAAATATTTTCATCAGCCTATAAAATTAAAATTATAAACGTTCAACTTCAAAATAAATCTGTCAAAATAATTTACATAT
>SDNW01000105.1 GCA_004524725.1 Promethearchaeota archaeon | reverse complement strand
TTTCTTCTTTTATTCTACAATAATCACTTTCCCTCAAATTTTATCATTATTTATAATAGATCATCTATTTAGAAGTGCTTATCTATTAATTTTCGGTGGATATTCAATATTTCATTATAATTTCACCTTAAAAAAAATTGAAGCATTAAATACCTGATAAATATGGATTATAAAGATTATATAAATGGGCAATCAACAGAGCAATTCTGGTTTAAAAGCAAATTAAGATTAATTGATATCCTTTTAAAAAAAATAAAAAAAAAACAATTAACAATTTTAAACATGGGAGCGGGTACAGGCGCTGATCTCGAAATAATCAATCAATATGGCCAGGTGTATGTAATAGATATTAACAAGAAAGCATTAGCATTGATTCCTTCAAATTTATGCGTTGAGAAAAAATTAACTGATGCGACCAATTTACCCTTTCCTGATGACTTTTTTGATGTAATATGTTCTTTTGACGTTTATGAACATATTAAGGATGATACTAAAGCAGTTTCAGAATCTTTAAGGGTTTTAAAAAAAGGTGGACATCTGATTTTTACAGTACCCGCATTCAATTCTTTATATAGCGCCCATGATAAAGCTCTCAATCATTATAGAAGATATAGTAAGAAATCAATATATATATTACTCAAGGACACTAATTTCCAATACTTGTCTTTTTGGAACACGATTTTATTTATTCCATTAGCCCTTTTAAGAATTTTTAAAAAAAAAAGTCCACCTAAAACTGATTATTTTAATTTGCCTTCTAGATTAGAAAAATTGTTTCTAATGATACTCCAAATTGAAAATAATTATGTTAATAGAGGTAAAATTCTCCCATACGGACTTTCCTTAATTGGAATTTGTAAAAAGTGATTATTTAGTTTTCCTTCTTAGATTATTCTCTTTTAACAACCGAAATTTCAGATTGAGAATGTAAAATATCATTGATTTTTCTTTTTTAATTGAGATATAGGATTTTGGTCCCTCAACCCAGCTTACCGGAACTTCTTTTATACGATATCCTTTTGATTGAGCCCTTATAAGCATTTCTGAATCCCAAAATGCTCTACGTTCTAAATTCCAGCCCATATCATCTATTAAATCCTTAATTACTTCATATTTAAATAATTTAAAGCCACATTCGTGATCTTTGATAGTAGAACCAAAATATAGGTTTAGAAATAAATTAAAGATTCGAGAAACAATAAACCGGTAAGGAGTCCTACTAAGAGTGGCTCCTTTTTGGTATCGACTGCCAATAACTATGTCATATCCGTTTTTTGCTTGCTGAATGACCTCTGGGAGAGATTTCATATCAGTAGACAAATCAGCATCCATAAAAAAAATAAGGTCGCCCCTTCTGCCGTGCTTTACAAACATCTGGGCGAGATTTTCTCTCACTGTTGGGCCATTGCAATTTAAATGAGTTAAATTATCGATGGTCAAAGAATCTAAGATTTGGGTGGTACGATCAATACTTCCATCATTAACAACATATATTTTATAATCATCCTTTAAAAGTTTAGAAAAACGACGGACCATATACTGTAGATTGGGTCTGATAAAGCGCTCTTCGTTATAAACTGGTATGAAAAGTTTAATCATAATCGTATAATATGAAAATTTGAGCTGAAATTCAATATTTATATTGATTAATAAATTTTATAATCTAATTAAATTTTAGATTTATATATTTCTAATTCAAATAAAATCATATTTCGAACTAAGATAATTATTTTATTGGGAGATCTGAATGGTTAAAGAACCTGAAAACTCAAATTTGAGCCTATTTAAGCGTATAGTATCATATAATGGGATTATTTTTATCTCGATCGGTATATTGGCTAGAGTTTTTATGTTAATTTTTTATTATTGGATTCAAATAATTCAACCAGGACGAAGTTGGGGCGATATCGAGACTAATTACTATGATATTGAGATCTATCCCCCTTTAACTCAGATTTTCCTTCTATTCTTTAAATTTTTATCGTTTGGGAGTTTAGAGGTACTTGCTTTCTGGGCATTCTTCTTTGATATATTGATCATGATTCAATTTTACTTTGTATTAAAAAGCTTTGAGATCCCTAATAAAATATATGCCTATGGCTTATTTTTCATAAACCCTTTCTTATTTTTGAATAATGTATTCAGTTTATCAAATTGCGGTTATCATATTACCGATTCATTCTTTTTCTTATTATTCTTTACAGCACTCTATTATTATCCAAAAACTAAAAAAATTCATCGATATTTATTTTATTCATTCTTAGCGCTCTCGATCGCAGCTAAATTATATACTTTACCGGTTCTTGGATTTCTTTTTCTCAAATTAATTTATGAAAAAGACTGGGAAGAATTTAAGATTTTTTTAATCACTCATGTTGTTTTTATTTCCATATTTCTTATATCCCCTTTCTTTTTCTTAGAGGGTTATATAGAATTTTTTGGTTTTTGGAATCTTAGAGGTGAGGGCTATTTACCTTTTTATATCCGAATAATTCCCGCAGCAGTGCTTGCGGTTTCGTTTTTATTATTTAGATTTAAAAAAGCTGATGCTCTTGAGATAATTTTCGTTTCTATTTTCGTAATGGCATCATTTATATTCTTTAGTAATCCCTACATCAGATACTTTCAACCGTTTATTTTTTTAGGTATTTTAAGACCAAAGCTTTATTTTACAATAAATATTAATCTCAAAATTACTAGCTTTAAACTGAAAGTTGATAATAATCTGCTGATTTTTATTATATCAGTTGGATGTGTTCTTATTGCCTTTCTTTTAATAATTTTTGTCTTAGAACCTACATACTTTTAATTTTTATTAAATAATTTAATACTTGCTAGGGACTCTTATCATTTTAAAATTATATTTTAAATCTGCTTCAAATATATTTTCTGAGAAAAAGAAAGGGGGAAAATTTTTTTAATAAGACTCTGTAACAACTTAGACACTATAATTTTTACATAACCTTGTTTCGATTTTATCGGATAAACTGTTATAGATCCTTCCATCCCCTTAGTTTTTAAAAATTAATTATTCAGAAATTTGAATACTACATGGAAATACAGTTGCTTTCGGAGAATTCTCATAATTTTTCTCTAAATCTTCTATTAAAGGTGACCACTCATTAAACAGCTCTACAGATTTGGGAAAGAAATGATTTTTATCGTAGATATTGACATTTGGAGAAAACAGATACACTTTTCTTTTTTTGACAAACGCTCTCCATACTACACTATCAACTAGATTTCTATATAATTTTGAACCAGTTTCCGATAAAAGACTGTGGTATCCCCGCCCCTCATATGAGGAAGTCATAATAACGATTGCACCTCTTCTATCAAGCAAATTATTTGGTGCTGTCATAAGGAAATTGAATGGTTTATATTGTGCTTGATTCAATTCAGAATCTTCCGGAAATGAATTAAAGAAGCAAATTTGATTATTTAAAGTTACTTTTGTGGAATAAAATTGTGTTGCTTTCTCCATTGCTTTTCGATGAGCCTCTTTAAAATGACCAGAAAAAATATGCGAAAGCTCGCCCCTTTCATTTAGAAGTAAATTCACAGAAAAATCTAAACCTACCTTCTCTACTACTTCTTCGATGTCTCTACGAATATCCGTCATTCTTCCAATTCCTGCTCCTTCGCCTTTCATTCCAGCAGCATGATTTGCTTCAAGGGTACGAATTCCACACACTCCAGGTAACACTATCTTAGCACCTCCCCCAAAACCAGCAAGTGGATGTGGAATCACACCCCCTATCGCAATCTTTAAGTCCGCGTTTAAGTAGGTCGAATTTACATCAATCGGAGTTCCTTTGCTAGAATTGCCTACATTAGTAAGATTTTCATAAGGATGATGATTTTCAATTTCTATGGTATTTATAACGTCTTCCCCTAATTTCAATAAAAAATCTTGTCTATTCATCGGTCTATGAGCACCTACAGCTGCTATAATCTTAATCTGGTCCTTATTAATATTTGCTCTTTCTAGTTCCTCGAGTATATGGGGAAAAATACGCGAAATTTGTGTTGTCCTGGTCATATCATCGATAGCAATTACTACTTTTTTCTTCCCCATTGCTATATCAGATAATAGTGCAGTTCCAATAGGGTTAAGGATAGATTCGCGAATTGCCTCATCTGAAAGTTCTTCTGCTTCTGCGCCATTCATTTGACATTTTGTCACCTCCCAAGAATCGGGAAAGGTCAAATCAAGATACTGTGGCTCGCACCATGCCGCCCATGGTACTTTAATTGTTTTGCTTATATTAACCCCTCTTTTTCATTTCCTATTATTTTATTTGATAATTAATAGCAAAATATTAAACTTTTAGTTAGATTGGATCTTATAAAATACTTTTTTATTACTACTATGAATCTCAATAATTCTCGGATCTCAAAGGATCAGTATTTTATGAAAATTGCGGAAGTTGTAAAATTGAGATCCACATGCATCCGTAGAAATGTTGGCGCTGTGTTAGTAAAAGATTCACATATTTTATCGACAGGTTATAATGGTGCGCCTTCTGGGTTTAAACACTGCACTTCAGAAACGTGTTTACGTAGAAATCTGAAACCTGGTGAAAAACCAGAGCTCTGTAGAGGTGTTCATGCAGAGATCAATTGTATCATTCAAGCAGCCATTCATGGAACCTCGATCATGGGAAACACAACCTTATATACGACCACCTTTCCGTGTATGAGCTGTCTCAAATTATTGATTAATGCTGGTATCAAACGTATTGTCTATAAAGAACCCTACAATATGGAAAACAAGGTTAAGAGAGAAATGATTTCAGAAGCTAACCTTATTATAGATAAAATTTAAACGAGATAATCTTTAATTTTCAATTTCTTTTTTTCGGTTTTATTAAGATAACATGGATTGAGACTAAACTTGCGATAACGAGTAATAAAATCTGAACCCATAAGATTGAGATAAAGAAAACCGAAATGAATATTGTTATCCATAAGAAGGAGAGGGTATATATCTTTACTTTAATGGGAAGTCCCTTTCCTGCTCGATAATCTCGGATGATTTTTCCAAAAAGTCTATTGTTTATTAACCAGGTATAAGCTTTCTCAGAATTTCTCGCAAAGCATGCCGTCGCTAGTAATAAAAAGGGAGTTGTCGGAAGAATGGGAAAAAATAATCCAATTATACCTAAAGCTAATGAAATGTATCCCATTACAAGGTATATAATTCTTTTAAATTTACTGGGGGAAACTTGGACTTTAGGGGATGGTTTTTGTTCGAGGCTTACGTCAACATTTTCGGTCAATGTCTTTCCTCTTTTTATTGGGTAATTAATTATTATGGAAAAAAAAAAAATAAAAGCAATATATTAATATTGGAGATCAGGTCAGATCAAAACGGTCTAAGTTCATGACTTTGTTCAACTTGAATCACGCTCCAGCGAACGCGTCTACGAGCTGATCATTCGCTTTTTACGCCTTTGACGATGCGGTCGCCGATTTCCTTATCGATGTTTCGCCAATATTCGAAGGCACGCTGCAACACGGGTTCGGACACACCGTTTTTCAAATGCCCCACTACATTGGACACCAGCCGGTCACGCTGCGCATCATCCATAATTTTACGCACTAAGGTACCGGGCTGGCCGAAATCGTCGTCATCCTTTCGCTTGGTGTAAGCGGCACGGATGAACTCGCCGCTGGCACTCCAGATGGCCAACTCGGGATACCGCTCAGGGTCAGCTCTGGGGCCACCCTTTGAGTTGGGCGCATAGACTGGATCGGAGATATTGTCAATTCGCATCGCTCCGCCCTTGCTATAGCTGTGCACTGGCACTTTGGATCGGTTAACCGGAATTTGCTTATAGTTAACCCCCAAACGAGCTCGATGGGCGTCACTATAAGAAATCAGACGAGCGAGCAACATCTTATCAGGGCTTGGACCGATTCCAGGGACAAGGTTGTTCGGCTCGAATGCTGCCTGCTCAATCTCAGCCTGAAAGTCGCTAGGATTGCGGTTGAGTGTCAACTGTCCCACTTCGTGCAATGGGTAGTCTGCGTGGGGCCACACCTTGGTCAGGTCGAAGGGGTTGAATCGATAAGTCTCGGCCTCTTTGAAGGGCATAATCTGGATTTTTAAGGTCCAACTTGGGTAATCCCCTCGCTTGATAGCTTCGAATAGATCGCGGCGGTGGTAGTCGGCATCAACACCGGCAATCCGGTCCGCCTCTTCTTGGGTGAGGAAATCAATACCCTGGTTTGTCTTAAAGTGATACTTCACCCAGTATCGCTCTCCTTTGGCATTGATCCACATATAGGTGTGGCTCGTATAACCGTTCATGTGCCGATAGCTCTTGGGGACTCCACGATCGCTAAACAGGATGGTGACTTGATGTGCCGACTCGGGCGAAAGCGTCCAAAAATCCCATTGTATGTCATTATCGCGCAGTCCACTATCCGCACGGCGCTTCTGGGAGTGAATAAAGTGCTGGAACTTCATAGGATCGCGTATGAAAAAAACAGGGGTGTTATTTCCGACCATGTCATAATTACCCTCTGTGGTATAAAATTTCAGCGCAAAGCCGCGCACATCTCGCCAAGTATCGGGACTGCCACTCTCGCCGGCTACGGTGGAGAATCGGGCCAGCACCTCGGTTTTCGTGCCTGGTTGAAATACGGCCGCCTTTGTATAAGCACTGATATCCTTGGTCACCTCAAAATATCCGAAAGCCCCGGAACCCTTTGCATGTGGTTGGCGATCTGGAATCATCTCCCGGTTAAAGTTGGCCATCTGCTCCATCAAATAGTGATCCTGTAGCAAAATTGGGCCATCAGGCCCCACGGTAAGAGAAAACTCATCGCTGGTTACCGGGATCCCCGCATCGGTTGTTGTTGGTTTGCGTTCATCCTTTTTCATAGTTGTACCTCCTTTATGGTGTCCTCTACTGCTGTTAAAATCATTAAATTCTTTTCTTTATTTTTCATAATAATCCTTTTTAATCATTTTTTTCGAATTGGATTTGAAAATAATTGTTTTTTACAACATTAAAGTCCTTATCTTATAGTTTATTAGTAAATCTTTTTATGCCACTTTCTAGATAAGAACTAATATTAATTAATAATAATTATTAAAAAAGATTATTTTTATATATTAAAAGTAATTTTTATATTTAGAAATGAAGGACCAAGAATTATTTAATCTTTTCCGAGAGAACGGGTTTAAAGTTACTACTCAACGTCTTGCCATTTACAAGTACATCATATCTCGAGATGATCATCCAACCACAGAACAGATTTATCAGGCTTTAAAGAAAGATCACCCCACTATTAGTCTTGGAACTATTTATAAAACTTTACATTTATTAAAGCAACTCGGTTTAATTCAAGAACTTGGCTTTAATGAAGGCAGTATTCGATATGATCCTAATATGGAGCTTCATATTAATATAGTATGTACAAAATGTGGGCATATCGATGATTATGAATCAAAATCATTTAACAAAAATTGGAAAGAATTGATCTCTAATCTGAATTTTGAACCAAAAGGACAACGTATCGATCTTTATTATGAATGTGAGAAGTGTAAGAAATAATACCATTAAATAAGATCCGTTTTAAAAATTTAGTTGAAATTATATTTCAACGATATGAGTAAGGGACTGGAGCACTC
>SDNW01000104.1 GCA_004524725.1 Promethearchaeota archaeon | reverse complement strand
TAGATGTAAAAGCTCCATTTACAATGAAACGCTTGAACGAGATTTGCAATCAAAAAGTTGAGCCTAAATCAATTATAAAAACTTTCAAATTAGTAAATGAGCACTCAGAGATCGATTTTGAAGTACGAACTACTTACGTAGAACGCCTTATGCAAGCATCAGATATCCGCAAAATCATTTCCTTTCTTAAGAAAGGAAAGTTTCGAGGAAATTTTGTTTTACAGCAATATCAATATTCAGAAGGAGTAGGAGAGGAATTCAAGGAGAGATTTAATAAACCAGAGCATGGATCATTGTTGGAACTGCTTAGACCATATAAAGACTCGAAATTATCCTTTCAAATCTATTTAAGAGATGAGATTATTGGATATAGGAGTATTGATAAATTATATAATATTTCTATAAATGATGTGCTATGAAGGAGACTCAAATCCTCGAGTATATCCAATCATGTAAACACTGTCAGATCTGTTTAGATTATTGTGATACGTATGAAGTGACGCAAGATAGTTTAAAATCCCCTGAAGGGAGATTACAAATTGCCGAAAAAGTATTCAATGAAGAAACAATTAGTGATGAAGAGCAAATTGGTCTTTATACGTGTACTTTATGCGCTATTTGTGATGAATATTGCCAATCAGATATTCCTATTTCAGAGATAATTCATTCTGCTAAAACTAAATTAGTGGAACAAAAGAAAGCCCCATTAGAAATTCATAATAAAATCATTAAGGGTATTCTTGAAAAGGATAATAGTGTAAATGGGAATCCTAATGAGAGATTAGACTGGTTACCTGAAAAGTATAGATCTCAGGAAAAGTATGAGGAAGCTGAATCGGATACCCTTTTATTCCTTGGATGTATGTCTTCGTTTAGAGTAAAGGAGAGTGCATCCGCGTCGTATGAGTTATTGAAGAAAGCTGATTTTCCTTTTAAAATCATAAAAGAGGAACCATGTTGTGGGGAGTATGTATATTCTTCAGGAGATATTCAGAAATCCAAAGAGATTTTTAGGAATAATTATAATTATTTCAAGCAAATAGGCATCAAACAGATTGTTGCTACTTGCGGAGGGTGTGTCTATGCATTTCAGAACGTTTATCCTAAATACATCCCAGAATGGGATATAGAAGTAAAGCATATTGTCCAAATTATCGCGGATTTGGAAAAGGAAGGAAAACTAGGCTTTAAAAGAATCGCTAAGGAGGCTACCTATCATGATCCTTGTCGAGTGGGAAGAAAGTTAAATCAGATTGTAATCTATGATGAACCACGAGAATTACTCAATAAGGTGTGTAAAGCCGTAAATACACTGGATAATGAAGATAAGATCGCTCCTTGTTGTGGGTCTGGTTCAGGAATACGAGGCGTGGACAGTAGTATTGCAATAAAAATTGGATCTAAACTCTTTGAAGATTCTAAAACACAAGAGATCATAACATCTTGTCCATTATGTGTATTTCAATTTAGATACGTAAACTATAAGACTCAGAATGATAAGATCTGCACTTATATAACAGATTATTTATTAAAGGCACTAAAATAGTTAATATATATAAAATTTGAAGGAAAAGAATGATTAATAATGAAAGAAAAGCAAGAAGAAAGTGAAGATGACGAATTAGATGACATGCTTGAGGAACAATGGAACTTACAAGATCAGATTCATAAAAAATGCAAGATAAGGGACGATCCTAACGAAAAGTTAAAAAAATGGAAGGAAAAATATAGCTGAATATTCTAATTCATAAAAAATCTAAAATGAAATTTAAAAGTGGATATAAATTCTTAAAAAAAAAACAATTTAGAATTCTTCTAATTTTTCAGGTCGAACAATACATGATTGAGGTTCATCTTTAGAGGCTCTACTTTTCTTTAAGCGTCTCTTTCTTCTCTGTTGTGCTTCCTCATATCTCCGTTTTTCCTCTTCTGTTTCTGGAATCACCTTTGGAATTTCAATAGGATTATCATCTTTATCCAATGCTACAAAAGTGAGATATGCTGAGCCAATATGAGTATGCCTTCCGGTTTTCAAGCATTCTGCTTCAATTCTTACCCCTATTTCCATTGAAGTTTTCCCCACATAATTTAACGAGGCCTTAGCAAATACTAAGTTTCCAATAAACGCCGGTGAAATAAAATCCATCCTATCCACGGATGCGGTCACTACATTTGAATGTGTATGTCTTGCCGCAACAATCGCACCCGCTTGGTCAATAAGTTTTAAAATATAGCCCCCATGAACATTCCCCGCCGGGTTTGCATGTTCGGGATACATAATTTGGGCAAGTTCAACTCTTGTTTCTGCAACTGTTTTCTCTTCCATTTCAATCATATTTTCATATAATTCAATGATAAGAATATTAGATTTCAATTCATATAAATTCTTTAGTGGTATAAAGGATTTTATGATTCTTTAATTAATTTTAAATTCTACGATAGTTTATACTACCCTAATAGTTGTGAATTATTATTCATAATTAACAAATAGAAATAGTGAAAAAAATGCCTAGTTTTAAAGAAACAGTAGAAGCCATTAAGGCAGATTGGAGTGCGGGGGAAAAAAACTTCAATATTGAATGCGAAATGCTTCCTGAAGGAATGCAAACAATGTGTACTATGGGAAATCCTGCAGGTGAGGATTTTAAGCTACTGATTGATGCACCTGGCGGATTAAGTGGAACAAATAAAGGTCCGTCTCCTCTATTAGTGATTCTATCATCTATTGGAGCTTGTATTATTGCTGTCACTAAATTTTGGGCTTTGCTTATGGATATTGAAATTGAAGAAATGAAGGTTTTCTCTCGTGGTCATCTTAATCTCGGAGCACTCTTCGGAATTGATGATAGCAAGCTTGCTGGCTATGATAAATTGGAACCCGTCATTAGAATTAAAGCAAATGCATCAGAAGAAAAAATTAACGAGTTAATGGAAAAAGTGTTCACCCACTGCCCGGTTATCACCAATTTTGGTGGTGCCTCTCCAATTAAACCAAAAGTCCAAATTAAAAAATAAAAAATTTCTAAATTTCTTTTTTTTTATATTTCTTCTAAAAACTTCAAAATGTATCCTAACTTAAAAGAAATTTCTCAAGATCTTCTAAATTTTTTGCTAAATTATTGCCGAATACATTGATTCCACTAAGGACTTTCTCACCTACTATAATTGCATGTTGTTCTATCGTTATTGGTACACCAGATACATCTTGATAGGTGACAGGTAATTTTTCTTCGGAAATGCCCCATACTAAGATAATACCCGTAGGTTCAAGGGTACAGAAAAAATAGTCATCGACAATTTTGATTAGTTCTTGAATTTGATGGGAGGTATAATCCATTTTAGATTTTAGTTCGATACCTTGGCCGATAGCTAAAAGCGGTCCTTCATCAAGCTCATAAATTTGTTCTGTTTTATTCATATAATCGATTCCAATAAGAGAACCTCGAATATGGGTTATCTTGTCATCTAACATAAGTTGAACCGCTTGTGATTGCCACCCCGGATATAATCTTTCTTTGGTTGAGGTATCAATATAAGTTAAATCAGTTGGATGGGTATCATTAATAGCAGGTAACTCATTATTTTGATGCAAAAAGAGATTACTACAAAATTGAAAGTTATAACCCCGAGCAGAAACTATATCCGTAGGGTAATTGACATTTTTTTCTATCTCTTCTCCTAATGCTTTGTGAAAATGATTTTGCCGGATATCAAATCTATGATTTGTTTCTTCAGATGATGGTTTATTTGGATCATTTGGCAGATACCAATATCTAGTGGCTGCAGTGGGATTGGGTTCATTTTTATCTATAAATCTATGATACCATTCGGTGAAATCAAGGGAAATGTAAGGTACATCATATTTTAGAGCTACGGTTTTTCCATTACATCCATTTTTCTTGGATTTATTCGTTACAATTCCTTGAAGAGTGATAGGATTGTTCCTTAAATAACTTCTGACTTTTTTATATTGACTTGCTTGAAACTCTCCTGTAGAGAAGCTTCCCGAACCAAAAATTAAATTAGTTACAGGACGATCCTCATATACTTTAATTAATGGAACAACTTTACAACCAATTTCCTCTTCTAATTCATCCCATCTTGAAACGCACTTATGTTGTAGGTCATATGGATTGAGATCATATCTTTGCCATACTTTTTTAGCCATTTGATGTAATTTATTAATGTTTTTAAAACTCTCTTCTTCAATCTCTTCTTTAAATTTATCAAAATCCATATTTTATCTTAGTTTACAGGTAATTAAGCTTTCTACTTATTGTTATCCATAAATAATTGTTTTTTAATCTATATAATTATTTTTCCTTCGCTCTTTTTAATATAAAGTAGTGCAATCATTTTACTTATACTAATTCATCTTATAGCTTGATATAAACTAAAATTTAATTCTTTTAATTGATTTTCATTCATTTTTATAACTTTACGGTCATATGTAAGGAGACCGTTAACTTCTCCTTCCACATCAGTTATTTGAGTATAAATTGCGGCAACCAGTCCCTCTTTTATTAGTTTTCTCAAGGTTGAGATAAGTTGTCCATACTTTTTTAGCATTCTATTCGGATCATCATAATTCCTATAGACAAACTTCGAAGAACGTTTCCACATATGGCTTTTTACCTCTAATCCTAAGCCACCAAACTCACCTATAACTGCGGCGCGATCTCCAATTTTTGTTATTTCGGGCATTTTGGGCCAGGGATAATAATGATGATCACAAATATCTCCTACACCATGATCAAACCACCCGCTTGCATTATCAACAAGGCGGGTCCTATCAAATTCTTTAATTTTTTTCACGACAGATTCAGTATCAAATTGACCCCACCCTTCATTGAAAGGCACCCATACGATAACGGAGGGAGAATTAAAAATTTGTTTTATCATTGCTTCAAGTTCATTGTAAAACTGGTTTTTTTCTTGTTCATCTCTGTCTTTTTGTTTCAAATTTTCTATTGGTTTAGTAGGATCTAATATCTCATCTCCACCACTTGGCATATCCTGCCATACTAAAATTCCAATTTTATCACAGTAATAGTACCATCGTGCGGGTTCAACTTTTATATGCTTTCGAATCATATTAAAACCAAGTTCTTTAGTAATCTCTATATCATAACGCAATGCATCATCAGTTGGAGCAGTATACAATCCATCAGGCCAATATCCTTGGTCAAGAGTACCATATTGAAAAATGAGTTCGTTATTCAATGATATTTTTCTAAATCCATCTTTTATGATACTTAATTCTATCTCTCTCATACCAAAATAGCTATTGATTTCATCAATTATCTCATTCTCTCTCTCAATTTTAATTATCAAATCATAAAGAAAAGGTAAAAATGGATTCCATAATTTCGGAGATGGGATTTTAATTTTAATTTCAGGAGAAAATTGATGCTTTTGAGCCACTATTATTTTATCCTTTTCTTTAATTTCGATATATATAAGATCATTTGGTTGAATTCCTTCCACAAGTAAACTAAGATCCAATGTTTCCGCATCGATATCACTAATCATCTGTATACGTTTTATGAATGTAATAGCAACAGGCTCAAGCCAAACTGTCTGCCAAATACCTGATACAGCAGTATAATAAATCCGCTTAGGAGAGAGGGATTGTTTTCCTCTTTCTTGCGTTCCTTTATTTGTAGGATCCCAAACACCGACAACTACTTCATTTTCTTTCTTAAATGAAATGTATTCTGAAATATCAAAATAAAAAGAAGTATAACCACCACTGTGGGTACCCACTTTTTTATTATTTATCCACACTTCCGTTTCCCAGTCAACGGCACCAAAATGAAGTAAAATTTTCTTTCCATTCCAAGATGATGGTACTTTAAAATAGCGTTGATACCATAATCTCTGGTTTGCGCTTAACTTTTTTCCTACCCCAGATAAAGCAGATTCGATTGGAAAAGGTACTAAAATTTTTGTATCATAGCTATTAACTGTTTTCTTTTCTTTAGGAAGAATGGCGTAATTCCATAAACCATTTAGATTCTTCCACTCCTGTCTCCTAAGTTGAGGTCGCGGATATTCGGGTAAAGGATTATTGGGATTGACATCCTCTGCCCATTGAGTCATAATTTGCCCTTCTATAGGTTTCCACTTAAAATCATTAACGTCAGTCATATTAGAACAATAACTCAAAAACTTTGTTTTCAGAACTAACGTAAACCATATTTTGGATCTCGTTTCTCAAAAAAAGCACTCGAGGCCTCATTTACATCTTTTGATGAAAATGAAAGAACAATAGAACTGTTTTCGTATTGTATTATATTTTCTAAGCTGGGAGAATCAAGTGAGAGATTTATTGCTTGTTTCGTCATCCGTAATCCCAAAGGACTCTTTTTTACCAATTCTAAAGCTAAGTTAAGGCCTTCTTTGAGTAAATTTTCTTTTTTGGATATTTTAATCAATAAGCCACAATCCTGCGCTTCTATTGCTCCTATTGCTCTGCCTGAGTAAAGCATTTCCGATGCTTTGGCCATCCCAATTAACCGTGGCAAAAAATAAGATCCCCCTACATCTGCCCCCGTTAATCCTATATTAATAGAGGCATTAATAAATTTTACATCATCACTCCCTATTCTCATATCTGAAGCCATTGCAAAACCAAATCCCCCTCCTGCGGTAGCTCCATGTACTAAAGCGATAATTGGTTGCGAGATCTTTCGCATCTTTATTATAATTTGGCTTATCCTCCACTGGTGATATATTTTCTTTTTTAAAGGCTCTGGAACGTTGAGGTAGTAAAATCGGTCATAGCCTTCGGGTTTTCTTTTCGAATTTAAGATTAATCCTTCCTGCAAATCCGTCCCGGCTGAAAAAGCCCTTCCCTCTCCTTTTAAAATAAGGACTCGACAATCCAAATTCGTCATGAGATGATCTAAGACCTCATGTAATTCCTCTTCCATCTCAAACGAGATAGCATTTAATTTTTCTGGTCGATTAAGTGAGAGTATTCCTATCCCATCATCACGTAATTCAAATTTTATAGTCTTAAATTGCATTTTATTTGTCCAATTCTTTATGTTAATTTATTTCTCGATTATATGATTAAATTAGTTACTTTTAAAGCCCACTCGGGCATAAATTTCACGTTATTATTTGTTATATTTATATACTTAACTTCCTTTAGAGATTTTAATACTTCTGGAATTGAAGTAAATTCATTCCAGCTTAAATTTATCGATTTTAATTTTTTTAGTTGTAGCATCGAATTGGGGAGAGAAGAAATATAACTAAAGCTTAAATCTAAATATTCCAATTCGGTTAATAATCCGATGGTTTCAGGAACTACTTTTATGAATGAAATCCCTAATTCAGTTATATGTTGTTCTTTAATTATACAGAGAATATCATTTTCATAGATAAAATGAAAATCCTGATTTCCAATATAAAAATTCTGATCCATGAATTTTATCCCCAATTCCAATAGAAAGGGTACCTCTTCTACGACTATTTTATACTTTTGAGCTATAATCTTAAACTTTTCAAATAGAATTGATTCTAATATTAGCATATATGAACTATTCAATTCTTTTATCAAGTTGTACACTCTTCCTAAAACTAAAGGAGAGGGATCATTATTGATTGTCCATTCTAAGGCATCTAATCCCTCCTCTA
>SDNW01000018.1 GCA_004524725.1 Promethearchaeota archaeon | reverse complement strand
CATATCTAAACTGGCCATCTCAATATTTTCAAGATAAATGGGTTGGAGTCTTTCTTGTTCTGTCATACCGACTGCTCCCCCGGTTGAGGGCATAATAATTATTTCGCTTATTCGTTCCTTAATTTCTTTTATGCAGGCTTCAAACCGTTGCTTACTTTGAGTAGGAGTGCCATCATCTTCTCTAACATGTAAATGGATAATACTCGCTCCTGCTAAAAAGGCTTTTTCTGCTTCAATTCCTATTTCTTTTACACTGTATGGAACGGCGGGATTATGATCTTTGGTTACTTCAGCACCACAAATTGCAGCAGTTATTATTAACTTATTCATCATACTAGTTTCTTTTATTTTAAAGTTGGACGAAACAAATTTTAGTGAGGAATAAAAAAATGTGTAAATAATAAATTTTTATGATTCAGTTTCCTTGAAATCAATATTGTTTAATAGTTTACTATAATTATGAAATTTCAATTAAAAATAAAATAAATAACTATTAAATGAATGTTAATAATTTAAGGGCTGAAAAGCAGAAGGGAGAAAACAAGAACTTTTTTCAAATTGACTTATTGAAAGCATTTATGATTGCTTTCGTTATTATTGACCACGGTTTTGGATATACTGACAGATCTGGACTTGGGACAGAATTATGGGAACGTATGGCAATACCCTTCTTTCTAATAATTCTTGGATTTAATATGGGGAAGTCATTTTCTCGAGAGGATAATCGTTCTTTAAAAAGTTTATATTCGTTATCCTATTTTAAAAAGAAATTTTGGCGTTTTCTTTTTCCTTATTTAGTCTTTTATATTGTATCCACTTCTATAGGCTTTTTGATTTATGGTAGTTATTTTCCTGAAACATTTTATGAAAATTGGTTTTTAGAATATATTATATTTCAAAGAAGTCTTTTAGAAGGGCCTGGAAATTGGTTTATTCCTGTATTATTTCAATCAATTCTAATTATGCCTTTATTATATTATCTCTTCACAAAAAAGCCGGTTCTAAGCCTTATTATGTGTTTTATTATTGAAATCTGTTGGCATCTATTAATTTTCTTCTATATTGGTCCAGTCACAGGTGTAGATGACATTTTGCGAGAAATACCTTTTCGTTTAGTAGTATTTCTCTATTTATCTGCTATTGGAATGGGAATCTGGTTCTCACAGAAACATAAAATATTCAGTAAGAGAAATATTTTTGTATGGCTTTTATTTCCAATTAGTTTAATATATATGATTCTTTGGGATTTTTTTGGTTTCCGACTACAAATTGATGGGGCTGATCTCGTTCGAGGAGATTATAATTATCTTACTTTTATTTATGCTGCCTTAATCTTTTTAATAGTTCTACGCTTACTACCAAAAAGCCCTAAATCTATTATATCAAAAACAATCTCTCCTCTAGGAAAAGCTACGTTTCATATTTATTTAGTGCAGGATCTCTATTATGTTATTTTATATATCAATTTTAATTATGTTTGGAATTCTCCGGGGTTTGGGGGGCTCGTTAATCCATTCGGTATTGCATCTACTGATCTCCTCACAAATATAGGATTATTAACTGTAAATTGGATAATTTGTTTTTCGATCGGAATTATTTGGTGGTATTTTGAAAAACAGTTATTAAATTTATTCTCAAGACATTATAAATCGAATTGATAATTCATACTGAGTTAAATTTTAGTTGGATACTTTAAACAGATTCATATTTGATTCTTTGAGTCGCTATCATCAGCTTGCGAAGTTTTATATATGTAATTTATTCTAGATTCTTGCTAGATAAAAATTTTCCTACCTTATAAGAACGCAGATAAAAAAAATGTTTAAAGGAAAGTTATCTATTTGGAAAAACTTGACATATTTGATCCTTTTAGGAGTGCACACTTTTCTATATGTATATTTTCTCAACTATTCAATGTTTAATTATATAGTATTCATCCTTAGCTTAATTTCGTTCCTAAGCTTGATTTGCTCAGCATTATATTCATTTATAACATCAAAATCTTACTTTCATCAATTTTATATAGGGATTATCATCAGTAGTATTCCATTTGTCTTCTTTAACAACTTTACTGCTTTTTTCATCGCCCCAGAAGTCGTGATTCTTCTCATTTTATTTTTTCGGGGAACCGATGATAGTAAAAGATATTTACAGATGAGAGTGAACAAAAGAGCAAATTTATTTCAACATGATCCCGCAATTATTCGCTATAAAGGTCCGGTTCCAGTAAATTTAGCTATTCAAATGGATCTAGTATGGAATCCTAATGGTACACTTCCACTAAATAATGAAAATAGACTGTTGGAAAAGAAAGCATTTAGTTTGAAAATACAAGTGATTGGATTTATTCTCGCAACCGTATTTTTCGTATGTTTAGTGCTTTCTGTAAGTAACTATTATAATCTATTTTTCTAATTATTATTTTTTTCGAATGCTACTATTTTATTCTTTGTTTTTCCTTAGGAACAACACAAGTTCCTGAAGCTTTACTAACTAAGATGGGGCTTTGGAGGTAATCGGCTGCAGATTCACTTATTTCTGGTTTCGGAACAATATATTTCCAGGCTTTAAAAGTCATCTTGCGTGATGTGTTCTTGATCTCGGTAATTTCTCCAACTACCTCGATAAAATCACCCGCATATACGGGCGCCAAGAACTCAATACTGTCATAAGCTCTGAATAAACCCTCATCCCCATCATTTTTTATTAAGAGTTCGGTTGCCACATCTCCAAATAGTTCAAGAAGTCTTGCACCATCGACTAAATTTCCCCCGTAATGCGCATCATTCAAACTCATTCTTACTTTTAGATTGGCTCTCATAATTTTTTTTAAAGGATGTTTTATGTTTAATATTAAAATAGAATACGATTTTTTAAGTTTTATAATTTTTTGGATAATTATCTCTTTCATAATAAACTCATACGCAACAAAATAATTATATATTATAAAGCAAGCTTTTTAGTAGATTAGTCATCATTATAAAAATAATTATTGGGATAACAGGTGATAGAAGAATGCCTCAATTAATATGTAGAATATGTGGAAACATGAAGGAAGTTCCAAGGTGTTGTGAAGAATCTATGATTGTAAGAGAGGGATATTTATTATGTTGCTGCAAAACTGAAAGTTGTGGATATAAAATTATTCCGAAATGTTGTGGTTCTGTTATGGAATATGTAAGAGACTAAATAGGCTAAAAAAAATTTGTTTAAATTGATACTTACCAAACTAAATTATGAATTATCTCTTTTGCTTTTGCTGCTTCTTTTTTTCCAAGGATTTTCTTAATCCTCAAATCATTAATGGCATCTTCTAGCTGTGTATCCAAGTTTTTCATCTCCATTAGATTGCCCTTCTCTCCCCCTTTTTCTACGAGATTAATCATCGCATTATCTTTATTCATTAATCCCCTTAGTTTATCCCTAAATGAAGATAAAACTTTCGTTCGCTGTGGTTTCCCTTTTTCAATTAGAATGGGCAATATTGGGGCTCGTTCAGTTGTTCTCCTAGTATTAGGATCGACGAAATAAAAGATAAACATAGGGATACCGACGATAACATCTTTAGTCTTGATTTCAATTGAATAAGTTTTAAAGAAATCTTGAACGTTAGTCATCTCAATATCCTTTACCGATTCAATATTGTCAAGGCATAGTTGTTTTTCTTGTTTTATTTTAGCGACAACATCTTCGGTTGAACTCAGGTCATCACTAAGCTCACTGTGTTTAGATTCTATTTTGCTCTCAACCTCGGATATCTTCTTTTCTAACTCCCGTATCTTTTGCTGTTTAGTTTTTTCCAAATCACTGATCTCTCTTTGGATATTTTTTTTTAGCTGAGCAATTTCCGTTTGATACCTACTAATAGAATTCCCTAAATCTTGGTATTTGATCTCAAGATCTTTAATTCCCTCTTCTACTTGAAAAAGATCATTCTTATTAATTGCATTTTTTAATCGATCAATCGAATTTTTAATGGCGCTGGTGTTATTTAAAAATTCACCCGTTTTATCGTTAATTTTATATTTTCCTGTTTTAACTAATTCTTCTGGTGAAGATTCTATCTTTCGCTCTTTTTCTTCTCGCAATTCTTTATTGAGCATTGCTAATTGTTTTTCCTCTTCACTTGTATCTACTTTTTTATTTCTGATTTTATCTGCTTCTTGAGCCCCCCGTTGAATCCATCGTTCACAGAGTTTTATTATCTGTTGTCCGTAAGAGTCTAACATATGAACATCTTTTTGTGAAATAAAATCAAAAATTTCGGGGCTGATTTTTACTTGATTGATGCTTTTAGGAATTGGTCCTCCTTCTAAGAGAAAGTAGGGCTCATTAAACGCACTAATATTATATTGATTGAGAAAAAAATTCTTAAAATACTCCACTTCGCTTGCACTAAATAGAGCTTCTTGTATGATTGTGTTTCGCTTAAAATTTTTGGATTTCTTTAAATATGTGCTATTATATGATGCTAAAGAATTTAAAAAAGATTCTGGATCAGCACCAGTAACCACATTATTTGGACTGGGTGGTACTTGTGAGAATTCTCCGGCGTTGATTTTCTCTTGTTTATTGAGAAGATAGCTACATACGCATGCTCTGGTTTCATTCAAAGGAACCAAACGTACAGGCCAAAAGCAAGTTGCGATCCTATTAATTTTTCCAAGTTTTTTAAGAGTTTTCCCATAAATTCCAATACATTCAATTAAAGCCATAGCCATTTCATTAAGTAATGTAGCTTTTGAACGAGCAGGGATAACATTTCCAACATCGATTAAAAATGGAATTATTTTATCGACCATGGTTTTGAATCACATAGTTTTTCTATATTAAAACTTAAAAAGAGTCAAGTAATTAAATTTTTGGTTTTGTTTATTTTAAATCTAGATATATGACTCAAAGAGACTTGGCTTTTTTGGAAAGAGAGTTTCAATTATTTTTTTAGATAATGGATCCACGATAGCATCTTTGATTAGGTCATTAATTTCCTCATATGATCTATCTCCAAGCAATAGCATGTATAAAAAACCTCCAGGAATTCTAAGATCGGTAGTTTCAGAATCAGGGAATTCGTCTATTTGTTCAATTTGCTTGACCTTTCCTTTATTAACTTCTAATTTAATGGTTTCTCGATAATTACTAATCTTTATCGATTTGGTAAGATTATTGAATTCTGAATGTTCTAATCGGGCTTCAATAATTTCTTTTATACAAGAAAGAAATTTCTTAATATCTGGTATTTTTACTTGCCATCCATAATCAGAAAATAACGCTCCCCCTATTGATTTGATATAATTAAATAATGAGGTGTGCTTATTAAGACTTAGATATATTATATCATTATCATTATAGTTCCCAATATCTTTAATGAATTGAAGTACAGCGTTCGCTTGCTTCATAGTGAGATCGGGACATACTATTTCATAATACTTATTATCATAACTGCGTCCCAAAGAAAAATAATTGGTTGTTAAGCTATCTTCATTGATAATATACGTTGATCTAACTTTGGAGTTAAATTTATCATTCAAGTATTTGAATTTAAAGCATTCTTCGTTAAGCTTGTTAAAGATATAGAACTTATCACGAAATTGAGAATATTTAGTACTGATTAAGGCAATATTGTTTAAATTTGCTGACGAAATTGTTATTTTTTTGAGTTTCTTGTTAGGGATCTTAGAAGATTTTATCTTAATTCTTTCATCGAGAGAAGATACATATTCATAACCTAAAGTACGGTAAAAATATGGAATGCCTCGTATAACTGAAATAAGATATCCCTCTTTTTCCATAAGTTTCTCATAAAGCTCATTTAAAATCTTAATGAAACCTTTCCGGCGATAAGCCTCAAGAGTGCCTACAAATTCCATCTCGCAAACAGGGAGGTGAATACCCTCAATTTGCCAGTCTAAACGGGATAAACATAGAGATGAGACTATTTTCTTATTTTTATTATCTTGAATATATAACCAGTATAGATCATTTCTACGTGGATATTTATGCATGATTGAACGGATATAGATCTGGATATTTTCTTCAAGATGTACCTGTTTATTAAAATCGAGAATAGCATTTAGATCCTCCTCACTATTAGCAGCGATATGAATGCTAAATCGATCATCTATTGCTTTCCTATAACCTTTCTTAAATGGCATGTTTCTTAGAATATTATTTAATTCATCAATATTGTTTATAATTCATATTTAAATTAGAAGATATCAGTCTTCAAGCAAGGAGATTTAGTTAATTTTTCTAAATATAAATATCATCGCAACGTAGTATAATTTAATATTAAAAATACTAATAAATGGTAAAAATGTTGGAAAAGTTTCTTGAAGGGAAAGGAGCTTTAATTACTGGAGGAGCCTCTGGTTTTGGGAAGGGTTTTGGATTCGCGTATGCAAAAAGAGGGGCAGATGTCATTCTAGTAGACATTAACGAAGAGAAATTAGAACGTACCACCGCTGAAATTAAAAAGGAAACGGGAAGAACCGTTATACCAATAAAGTGCGATGTTGCTGAATCAGATCAAGTGCAATCCATGGCAAAACAAGCTTTCTCAGAATTAGATAATATATTTATATTGAATAATAATGCGGGAATAGGAGTCCCTTACGGTCCAGATCTCCTAAGACTAAAGGAAAAGGACTGGGACATGCAGTTCAATATTAATCTAAGAGGGCAATGGCTCGTTTCTAAATATATTAGCAAAAGAATGAAAAAGCAAACATTTGAACCTTTAGCGGGAAAAATTATTCACACTGCATCCATAGCGGGGATGATTGTAGACAATAAGATACCAGCTTATTCACTTTGTAAGATGGGAGTAATAGGAATGGTAAAACTGCTTGCTCAAAGTTTAGCTCCTAAGATAACGGTCAACGCCATATCTCCCGGCTATCATGTTACTGGAGTCTATAATGATTCCGAGGAGGCTATGTTAATGACAATGGAAGATGGACACGTAAAAACTCCGCTCAATAGGCTTGGAACTGTCGATGATATAGTACAAGTTTCACTCTTTTTAGCGTCACCCTTATCTAATTTTATTACTGGTGCTAATATTCCTGTAGATGGTGGAATCGCAAAGGCAGGAGTGCCTGCTTATTATATTAAGACAGATATCTAAGATTTTTTTATTGTAATTTTTTTTATTGTAAATCTTTATATTTACCTTAATAGAATTTTACATATTAAAAAATTATAAATGGATAATGTGAAATTATGATTGGAATTATATTAGCAATCCTTCAAATCATATTTGCAGTTGGATTAATTGGATTTTGGGTTTATTTTTTCTTGGTCGAAAATAAGGATCCAAATCAAGAAGAATGTTATTTGAAACATGAGCGATCGTTTCCTCTTCCTGATATAGGACTTATTGCTGTATCTTTATTAGTAGCTGCTAGCGGTTTACTATCAACCCAAAGGTTTGGGATATTTTTTACTATATTAGCTGGAGGTGCCTTAATGTTCTTAGGATTAATAGATTTTTCTTTTAATCTCCAGAATAAAAGGTTTACATCAAAAGATATGGATGCATATATGAGTATTTTCATAGTCACAATTGCTCTATTTATGGGAATCTTGTGTCTAACTTATGGATATTTTAATTTCTAAACAAGCGAATAAGAGATGAATTAAATGGTTAAAGAAAAACTGATAAGGAAACAACCGTATAAAGGAAAATTAGCTATAGTATGTGGAGGTTCGAGTGGAATTGGGAAAGCGACTGCAAAATTATTAGTACAATTGGGAGGAAGTGTATGTATTGTAGCAAGAACCATAGATATGCTTAAGAAAGCTGTGGATGAGATTAAAAGTCTGAAAGTTGAAGAGGAACAAATAGTTGAATTTATATCTTGTGACACTTCTAATTTGGAACAGGTAAATCAACTCTTTAATGAATTTTTCAATAAGCATCGAGTACCTGATTATCTTTTTAATTATGTAGGTATCTCTTATCCCCAGTATACCGAAAAGTTTGAATTCAAGGATTTGAAATTTCATATGGACACAAATTATTATGGGCAATTGATACCAATAATTACTATATTGCCTCATTTTCTTAAAAGAAAATCGGGGCATATTGTTAATATGTCTTCTGTAGCGGGATTCATTGGGGTAATGGGATATGCTGGATACACTCCTACCAAATTTGCTATTGTAGGATTGAGTGAAGTCTTGCGAAATGAATATAAAGCCTATAATATTAAAGTCTCTGTAATCTTTCCACCAGATACTGATACCCATGGGTTGCACGAAGAGGCGAGAACTAGACCAGAAGAGTTAAATATCATTTCAGAACGAGCAGGTTTACTACAACCAGAAGAAGTTGCTGAAAAGATCCTTAAAGATGTTTTGAAGGGTAAATTTTATATTTTACCCGGATCAGCAAAATTTCTCTGGAGAATGAAAAGACTATTTCCAAAATTGGTCTTCTGGGTTAGTGATGGTGACTTAAAAAAAGCCCGTAAGAAATTGGGAAAAGAATTGTAATTTTCTTCTTATATATCATGAAAAAAAAAGAGCTAAAAGATAAAGTAGCTATTATCACTGGGGCAGGAGGCGGAATCGGAAGAGAGATTGTTAAATTGTTTGATCAAAAAGGAATACAATTAGTCTTATCCGATATTAATGAAATATCTCTTAAGGAAGTTTCAGAAAGGCTTTCAAGATCTCCATTAATTATTCGATGTGATATAACAGATAACCAAAATGTAAAAAATCTTATTTCTCAGACAATATCAAAATTCAACAGGATAGATCTACTTATAAATACAGTAGGAATAATCATTCCAGCTCTTTTTGAAGATATAGGCTATGAAGATATTGAGAAACAAATCCAAGTTAATTTAATGGGCACAATTAGATGTACCAAGGAAGCAATATCGGTAATGAAAAAAAGTGGAGGTGGTAATATTGTCACCATATCTTCCTTAGCAGGCATTGTTCCTGAAACTTATAGCTCTATATATACAGCATCTAAGTTCGCATTGAGAGGTTTAAATCTAACTTTGAATCTTGAACTAAAGAAATACAATATTACGATATCAACAATATTTCCGGATTCCGTAGATACACCAATGTTAGCTTATGAAGCAAAACATGGTGGTTCTCCCCTAACTTTTTTAAATGATCCTATTAAACCTGAAATTGTAGCCAAAAAAGTCCTTAAAGCAATAATTAAAAATAAACCAGAAATAATTATACCTAGATTTACTGGAATACTCTCAAAACTTATCATGTGCTTCCCAAAGAGAGTATTGAAAATGTGGAAGGGATTTGAAGAAAAGGGAATAAAAAAAAAACAAGAATTTATTGAGAATCTAGAGCGATCAGACGGAGAAATAAATTGAATACATTTAAGAATTATAAGATAGGATTAATCGTTAATCCTATTGCGGGTATGGGTGGGAGCGTAGGTTTAAAAGGTACAGATGGAAAAATCTATAAAAAAGCATTAGAAATGGGTGCTGAGCCTGTAACACCAAGGAGAACAGTTGAGTTTTTATCCATGTTAAAAAATATTAACCGGATAAAGTTTCTTGTTGCCCCAGATAAGATGGGAGCAGATCTAATGAAAGAGTTAAAATTAGATTACTTGATTTTAGGAGAAATTAAACATGATACTACTTCTAAGGACACCAAAAAAATCGCCAAGGCGATGTTAGACGAAAAAGTAGACTTATTAGTTTTTTGTGGCGGGGATGGGACTGCTCGAGATATATACGATGCAATAGATATGAAAATTCCAGTAATTGCAATTCCAAGTGGAGTAAAAATGTTTAGTTCTGTGTTTGCTCTGAACCCACGATCTGCAGCTAAGATTTTGGATAATTATGTTGTCGAAAATATTGAAACTGAAGAACGTGAAGTTTTAGATATCAACGAAAGCTCGTTTAGAGAAGGAAGATTAGATTCCAACCTATATGGCTATCTTAAAGTACCGAAAATTCCTAAATTGATCCAAGAAAGTAAAAGTGGTTCTAAATTAGGTCGTACTGCCGAGGAAAATAAACAAGAGATAGCTAATGATATAATTGAAAAGATTGAAAATGATGTTCTTTATTTATTAGGTCCTGGAACAACGGTTAAAGCAATAGCAGACAAATTAAATTTACCAAAATCGTTACTTGGAATTGATGCATTATTTAAAAGGAAAATTATCGCATCTGACATCAACGAAGAACAAATACTTAATCTAATAAAAAATTATGAAAAGGTAAAAATTATATTAACCCCAATTGGGGGTCAAGGATTTTTACTGGGGCGAGGAAATAAGCAATTCACTCCTAAAGTCTTAAAAGAAATAGGAAAGGAAAATCTTATAGTTGTTTCAACCGAAGAAAAAATTAGAAATTTAGATTGTTTAAGAGTTGATACAGGAGATTATGAAATAGATAATTTATTGAAGGGCTTTACTAAAGTAGTTATAGGTTTCAAAGAAGAATTAATTAAAGAAATTAAATAAGTCAAAGTATATTTAGGTCTTTTAACTTCTTTTGTGAAGGCCAGCCCGTATCCCAATCCCATCCTCTGATCTCATAATATGTTTTCAAATTATCAATAAGTTTAGCATCAACTCCTGCAGTTGGTCCAGTTTTCAATGGGTTAGAGTTAATCTCTCTTAGCGTATCGTCATTTCGAGAGCATCCAAGTTTACAAGATATTAATCGCTTTAAATTTGTGGCACGTTCTCCCGTTAATAATACTTTTTTTACGCTTCCCAATGAATCAAAACCTGTTGAAGCTTGTAAGAATTTACTCATAAATTTCTCGTTAATTTTGGGAACAGAACAAATAACAGCCGAATCATAGATATTAGCCATATCTTGCATATATATTACCGAATCTTCTCTTCCACTGATTTTTAGAGGGTCATCTCTTTTTATCTTCATATAGCTTGTTTGTCCCCAATCGACAAGATAGAAGTCACCCTTACAATGATTTGCTCCCACACAACACGTCATGTACGACAAGGCTTGCCCTAAATTAGCCCGAGAATCGTGGAAAGGAACTTCCAATCCCTTTACATGGGCTGCTAGTTCCGGATCTACATTTAAAACTTCTGCCATTTCCTTGGTTCCTTTTGCCAATACTTTACCTATATCTTTTCTCTCGATTATTTTGTTTATCAGTTTTAATATAACATCCTCATTTCCCCATTTGATCTCTTCAATTTTAATATCTGTTAAAAACTGAGAAATTTCTTTTAAAGCAATTTTATTTTCTACGAGATAAACTAAAAAGGCTATGGAAACACCACAAGAAATAGTATCAAGACCTTCTTGATTGCACAAATAGTTGGCCTTAATAATTGAATCAAAATTAAATATTCCTGAGATTGGCCCAAAAGCGACTGTAGTTTCATATTCCGGTCCATTTATTTCTATCTCCTTTCCATCTAATTGAATGAATGTTCTTCTGCCACATCCGATCGTACAGCCAGCACATGCGTAGGATAATACCGGATATTGTTCTTTTAAGGCTAAACCAGTTATTTTTTCAACTGGAAATTCAGATTCGGTGAAATAAAACCCTGGAACGTCCCCATAGACCATTCCAATATCCATTCCAGAAAGCGTACCATAATGAGAATAAAATTGTGCTCCAAAAGATGTTCTTATTATCCCTAACACAGTTTTTGACGTTTTCATAAGATTTTTTTTATCTTTATACTGAATCGTTTCAGAACCCGATATAGCAATTGCTTTTAGGTTCTTGCTTCCCATAACAGTACCCATTCCACACCTTCCAGCCGCTCTTCCCTCATCATTGATAATTGCAGCATATTTAACCATGTTTTTTCCAGCCTTTCCAATACATGCTATCCGAAGTTTAGGATTATTATTTTCATTCCGAATGTTCTCAATTGTATCGTACGTAGTTTTATTCCACAGAGAATTAGCATTTTTAATCTTCACTTTCTGATTTTCTAATATAATATAAACGGGTGTAGTTGATTTTCCAGTTATGACTATGGCATCAAAACCACTTTTCCGTAAAGATAATGGGAAAAAACCTCCTGAAGTGGATTCACCCCATATTCCTGTGAGTGGAGAGATTGCGGTAACTGAATATCTGCTGCTTGAGGGAGTAGAAGTGCCTGTTAATGGACCTGTAGCGAAAATAAGAGGATTTAATTCATTTAGAGGATTTTTTATTAACTTTTGATAATCCTCATCCGTGAGTAAATCATAAGTCAATTTCGCCGATAAACCTACTCCTCCAAGATAATGTTCAACAATATCTCTACTTAATTCTTTCACTTCGACTTTTGGTTCATTTAAATTGATGTAGACAATTTTACCATTATATCCATACGATTCTTGACTAGTCATATCAATTTTTCCTCTAATGGTAATATAAATCTAATAAATCTTCTATTTTATTTTCATAACCAACTTCAAAGAGTCGTCGTACATGGGATACTGTTATTCTTCGCGTAGAAAACAACCGAGTAACATCTTTATATGCATAATTAACCATTTGGTTAATTTCTTTCATGTATGCTTCATAAGAAATTTTAGGGTGTTTAAGTTCTCGAACACATAAGGGAAATTCAAAGGAGCGAGCAAATATTTGAAGCTTCTCCAATAATTCTTTTAGGATTACATCTTTATTTTTCTCTTTTATATCCACTCCGAATAATTGGGCGATATCAATGAATCTATTTGAAATTTTTGCTTGGAAAGCGACCGCAGTAGGAAGAAATATACCAACGGCGGCGCCATGATGAGCATGAAATATAGCACCAAAAGAATGTCCTAGCCCATGGTCAAAACTGGTCACTACATTTGAGAATCCCACCCCAGCGATATAAGCTGCTAATAACATTTTCTCTCGGGCTTCCATATCATCACCTCTTTTAACAGCTCGGGGTAAATATTCTAAAATCAACTCAATAGCTTTTGAATTATGCATATCTGTGTAAACATTACTCATAGTTAACATATAAGCCCCTAAAGCATGGCTTAAAGCATCCATGCCCGTTCCCGCAGTTAATTCAGGAGGCATAGATTTTACAAAATCATAATGTAAAACGGCAATATCAGGACAGAGCTCATAAAGAGTTACTGCGGTTTTTTTTGGAGGAACTCTATCAGTATCGGTGATAACACTTGTCGTTGTCGCTTCTGAACCCGTACCAGATGTCGTTGGGATCGCAATTAACAAATCTATTTTCTTTCTCAATCCTAAATAACTAGGGATTATTAAATTATTTAAATTCACATTTGGTTTTTCGTACAAAAGAAAGATTCCTTTTGCAGTATCCATAGTGGAACCTCCTCCAATTGCAATAATAGCTTTCGGTTGAAATTCCTCACATATTTTCACGCCATCCATAAGAGTATTTTTGGGCGCATCGGACAGAACATTGTCAAATATTTTAAAATCAAATCCCTTCATTTCTGACAATCTTCTTCCTGTTCTTTCCCCTAATTGGCGCAATTCTTTATCTACTACAATTAAAAGGCGTTTATCCTCAGGCCCAAAATAGCTTCCAATAAAATTTGCAAAGTCTATGAAGCTATTTGTACCAGTAAATGTTATCTTTGGATTGACGATTGGCGCATGATATCCACGCATATTTTTTGTGCTGCTTGCTAAGTATAAATATTCAACCGCGGGATCCTCATACCACGCATGATCTTTATCTGTCATCTTAGTTATATAATGAAACTATAAACTTATTTTAAAGTTTTAGATTGATTTTTAAAAAAAAAAATTCTAAGTTTATCATAACTTAGATGTATTTCCCATGAACCTATACAAGGTTGTCCTCATATATCTAAAATTTTTATATATGAATCCTTCCTATGGGTTTTATTATATGTTTTTATCGATTTCCTCCATCATCATCTCGATAGAAGGTCTGTCGGTTTTATCTTTACCAATATACGTCCAGACAATTTTCCCATAGCTATTGATTAGGAATTTACTCGGGATTGCTTGTTTTACCTTCATGTTACCCGTTCCTCCTTGGGCAAACCAATAGACATCATAGGCCTTGGCAATCTTTGCTCCCCGATCTGCAATAATATCTACTTTAAAATTATTTTCTTCCTTAAACTTTGCTAATAATCTTGGACTGTCATTTGCGATGGATAGCAATTTTACTTTCTTTTTTTTAAAGTCTTCTATATGTGATGTGAGTAAGGAAAGGTGTTCTTTTCAATGCTCTCACCAGTTTCCCCGAAAGAAATCAATAAGTACACCATTATATTCTTCTAACAGTTTTTTTAAATTTATTGTTTTCCCATCAATATCTTTTGTATCAATGAATGGGGCATTAGATCCATTTGGAAGCCCATTTGGTCGTGGTGGTTCCTCATTGTTCATATTATTGAGTTAATTTCAAGTGAATTTAAAGATGTTGTCTTTAAGTTATTAATTTTTATGGGAAACAATCATCTTGAAATAATAAAAAAGAGAAATAAATAGATTTTTATGAATTATATTGGCGAAGTCCAAGGGATTGAAATTGAAAGATTAACAGAAATGTCTATGTTTGCATAGAGTGTAGTAAATGAAATTTGAAGTTTTAGTGTAGCATCTGTCGTGGCTAGTCCAGGAGCGTAAAGTGGATTAATTAATGCTGTCAAACTTTGATTTAAAGTGTTAGTAAAGGCATGATAAGTTCCATAATAATTTCCAGGAGACTGTCCAATTAGCGTGTTTTCTGGAAGAAATATTGGATTATCAGTATCAAGTGTAAATATATAGAGATCAAGATAAACATCATAAATTGCATATAATCCTTGATTTCCTACATCAAATCTCAATGTCATATTAAAAGCATCATCAGTAGCATTCAATGGCGTCCCACCATCATCCCAGCTTATATCTTCTGGCTCAGGGTCATGTAAATTAAAATTTAGATTCATTCCACTGAAAACCAAGCTAAGAAAGTAACCCATAATGATCAGACTCATGAGTGTACCCAATCCTTTAAATACTCTGCTAAGTCTAAAAGATTTCTTCGCTTTAACTGTATACTCCCTCTTTTTCCGAAGCTCAATTGCCTCGATTAGGTATTTCAATGCACTAATACCTGTGGATATAAGAAAAAGCCACGCAATCATTTGAAGACCCAATAATACCTGTATTGTAGGGGTGTTAATATAATAAGTCCCGTAACTAACTCCCGGAGTGAAACCACCAAAAATGTAGAAAAGATATATACCAGAATACATTGCACTTATAAATGCGACAATACGATTGGCAGAAGTATCTTCTGGAAATGCATGTCTTGCCATAGATAAGGCAATTCCAATACAGCCGAATACGATTAAATAGGTGATAAAGCTCTGATTAAAAGTCATTATGTTGTAAAGCTCAACAAAGTAGATCACGACTAAAGGGAGCGCGATATAAAAGAGGGCAGTAAGAATTCCATAAAGGATCATTTTTCCATATTGAATTTCCATAAAATCAAATCCTTGTTATAACAAATGTGTTTTAATACATAATGCCCGAATAAATATAAAAGCTTATTTGTTGTAAGAAAAAACTAATTTAAAATAAAAAACTTTCAGCGGGATAAAAATTTAAAAATTAAGGAATTTCTTATATAATTAAAAATTTGTAATAAATAGATGGCGAGATATTTGGATAAAAGAAAGTATTACAAGATTGTTTTTCTAAGCGGTTCGCTGTGGAATATTGCAATAGCTGTTATTTTTACACTACTAACCCTTTTTGCTCTTCCTTTAGCAGCAACTTTATTTGAATTAGCAACCCCTCCTAGCTTAGTATTTATATACGCTTTTTTAGCATTAGTTTTTGCGATAGGTATAGGTTTATACACTGTGAGCGTAGATATCGATAAAAATCATGGCGTTGTACAGATGTGCGCAGTAGAAAAATACTTAGTCTTCATTGTGTTTTTGATATTTTTTATTATGGGGGATTACAATGTTGGATTATTCTTACCGGTTGTTGTCGATTTAATCTATGGAGTTTTATTCACAGAATTTTTGCTAAATTATAAAAAGTTATAATAACCAAATTTAAATTGCTAATTTGAGTTATTATTTCTTACCTTTTTCTATTTTAATGAGTAAATTACCAATTAGATTGTGACTAAAAACAAAAAGGAAGCCTAATAGCCACCACCAGCGAGGAGTGTATATTTCTTTTTTATGCTTCCGAGAAGCCTTTAGAATTCTTTTAGCAATATCTTTCGCTTCCACAAATTTAAACAAAAATCCCCTACTTTCATAGTTTTTTATCCAATCAACCATTTCAGGAGTGTTATAGAACTTTGTATTGGCTGGTGCAGCAACAGAAGTAATAACATCGATTTTATGATTTTGCATTTTAAACTCCAGTCGAATTGAATCCGCTAATGCGATAATCGCACTTTTACTCATAGCATACGCTGCCATATAGGGTACTCCCGTCTTTCCAGCAGCACTTGAGGAAAATATTAACTGTCCTTCTTTCCTATTAGGATATTTCTTACTCGGATCAGATCTCCCAAAAAAAGGCATAGCAGCCTGTAAGACGATCCACATCGCATCAACATTTATCGCCATAACTTTCCTATATTCTTCAAAACTTCCTTCATTCGTTATTGAACATCTACTTCCAATTCCAGCGTTGTTAAACAATATATCGATGAATTTCTCTTGAGATTTAATTTTATTAAAGGCGTCATTAATTTGATCTTTGTTTAATAAATCCATATGAAGTACTTTTACGGATTCGGCTCCTAAAGCAACAAGTTCTTTAGCTAAATCATCTAAGTTAGGATTCGGAAGGTCGAGTAGGTACATCCTCAAATTTAATGGGGCAAATAACCGACACACTTCAGACCCAATATCTCCGCTTGCTCCCGTAATAACGAATACTTTTCCTTTGTACCAGCTTTTTTTCATTCTTAACCACAATATCACGATAAATAAAATATATCTATAAATTCAATATTAGGAACAATTATATATTAATACTTTTAAAATGGTAAAAAGAATTTGAAAATATTAATTACTGGCAGTGCGGGATTTATTGGTTCAGCATTAAAAGATTATTTAAGCGACAATAAAATTGAGGTTACTCCCTTCGATATCAAGGATGATCCTAAATATGATGTGAGAGATTTTAAGATGGTTAACAAATACGCTTCAGATGTAAAGGGGATAATCCATCTAGCAGCCATGAGTAGGGTAATTACTGCTCAAGAACAACCTCATGAATGCATTTCGACAAATATTGGAGGAGTCTCCAATATACTGGAAGCAGCGAGGCGAAATGATAATCACCCTTGGATTATCTTTGGATCCTCACGAGAAGTGTTTGGTGAACCTGAGATTTTGCCAGTATTAGAGAATTCGCCTAAAAAACCGATAAATATATACGGGCTTTCAAAAATCACGGGTGAGAAGCTTTGTGAAATTTATAGTAGATATTATGGTTTAAAAATTAGAATCTTAAGGTTTTCAAATGTATATACCGGTGTTAAGGATCATTTGGACAGAGTAATCCCCAAATTTATACTGAGGGCTTTAAATGACCAAGATCTATATATTAATGGTTCAGGAGAGGAACAGTTTGATTTTACTTATATTTCTGATGTTATTCAAGGCATATGGGGTTGCATTAAGGAGATTGAAAAGAATAAAAAGTCTTTAGATGACTTTAATTTATCTATTGGCACTCCCGTATCGTTAAGGCAATTAGCCGAAATTATCATCAAAAAAGTAAAAAGTAAAAGTAAGATTGAGTTTAATGAGTCAAGAAAATATGATGTTAATCATTTTTATGGCTCTCCTGAAAAGGCTAAGAAATATCTAAAATTTTCCCCTTCGATTTCAATAGGTGAGGGTTTAGATTTAGCAATTCAGGAGCTTAAAAATATTGATGCTTGACTCATAATCACATTTAAATTTAACATTTTTATATAATCTCATCTAAAATTGAACTACCTAATTAATACAATATGAGATTATTCGAATGAGTAAATTATTTCGAGTTTTTTTTAGCTCTACTTTTAGTGATTTTGAAGATGAACGGAATGCTTTAAGTAAAAATGTTTTTCCTCGTCTTAAAGAATTATGTATGGCTAATTCTTCTCGATTTCAACCAATCGATCTCCGATGGGGTATTCCAGATGAAATTGCTGTTCAACAATCAACAATGAAGGTTTGTCTTGAAGAGATAAAAAGATGTCAAGACCTTTCTCCCCGCCCTAATTTTCTTATTTTACTCGGAGAAAGATATGGATGGACCCCTCCCCCTCCTAAAATTCCTAAAACAGAATTTGACAAAATTACGAATTATTTATCAAAGGAGGAAAGAATATTAATCGATCAATGGTATAAGCTCGATGAAAATGAGTTATATGAGTTGGAGGATGGTTCGACTAATTCTGTTTATGAAATTCAATCTCGCAGTGGAAAATATTTAGAATATGAAAATTGGGAACCTGTGGAAAAACAAATTCATCAAATACTTTATAAGGCAGCAAAAAAATGTAATTTTTCAAGAGGGGCAATGGTAAAATATTTTGCCTCTGTTACACATCAAGAAATTGTCCAAGGTGCACTCAATGCACCAGATAGTTCAACCCATGTACACTGTTTTTTTAGAGAACTAAAAAAAATACCTAAAGGAGTCCAAAAAGAGTTATACAAGGATCCAAACAAGCAAAATAGAGAATATCTCAATCTTTTAAAGAAGGATCTTAAAAAAAGAATCCCGAATAACATACATGAATATGACGTTGATTTTAAAGATGAGAGAAAAAAAGAAGAATATCTTCATAAGTTCTGTAATAATGTTTATCATTCTCTTGAAAGTATAATAGTAAAGGAAATCGAAAAAATTGAAGAAAAATCCTCTCTTGATGAGGAGATTAGTGCTCATATAAAATTTGGATCAAATAGAATTCTCAACTTTGTGGGAAGAGAGAGAATTTTAGAAGATACATTGAATTACGTAAAAAATAATGATAAAAAGCCTTTTATTATCTATGGAAAACCAGGTTCAGGAAAATCAGCATTGATGGCAAAGCTGTATCTAAGTTTAGAAAATAAAAATATCAATGCACGATCATTGATTAGGTTTATCGGTATTACTCCCTTTTCTTCGAATGTTATTAGTTTAATAAGAAGTATTTGTGAGCAAATAATAGAAAAGTATGAGATCCCTTATGAAAAAGATATCCCTTTTGAATATTCAAAGCTTAAAGAGGTATTTACAGGAATCTTGCTTCTTATCAAACCCAATTTAAAAATTGTTCTAATAATAGATGGATTAGATCAGCTAACATCAAATGATCAAGGTCGAGATTTAGGTTGGTTGCCGTCTGACTTACCTGAGAATATTAAAATAATATCTTCTGTGGCTATTGATGACACTGGGATGATGAATACTTTAAGAACGAAATTTCCTAATTTTTTACATGAATTGAAAACGCTCTCTGTTGAAGAAGGAGAGACTGTAATAAATTTACTATTAAAAAATTCCCTTCGAAGTCTCAATCATGACCAAAAGAAATACCTATTAAACAAATTTTCGGAAAATGGTTTACCATTGTACCTTAAATTAGCTTTCGAGGAGGCGTCTAATTGGAATTCTTATACTGATATAAATTCTATAACATTAGCTCCCGACACTAAAGGATTAATTAAAATGCTTTTCGACAGACTTTATGATGAGCATATGAAGGAAACTGTTGAAAAAGTTCTTTCCTACATTGTTGCATCGAGAAATGGTTTGACTGAAGATGAAATTCTCGACATCATGGCTTCAGACCAAGAATATTTTGATTGGTACAAACAAAAGATTTATCATAAATTACCTGAAGAGAAGTTACCTTGGATTGTCTGGTCAAGACTATACTCAGACTTAACACCTTATCTTACCATACGTGGAATGGATAAAACCTCTACCATTTCCTTTTTCCATCGACAATTTAACGATGTGGTTATTGAGAGTTTCTTGTCCAATTTTAGGAAAAAATATCATAGAATATTAGCGAATTTTTTCCAAAAGTCTAAACTATACTATGATAGAGAGGAAGAAAAGACACCAAATTATCGAAAAATGTCAGAACTCGTGTATCATTTAAGAAAAGCGGAGATATGGGGTGAATTGAGGAGAGTCCTTACAAGCTTAAGTTATCTTGAAGCGAAGAGCGCTGCAAAAATGACTGAAGACCTTTTATTAGATTATATACAGGCTTTGGATGATTTAAATAAAAGTGAAAGATCTTTTGATGATATTAAAGAATTCAAAAGATTTATATTCAACCAAGCAGATATCCTGCGTAGACATCCTCAACTAACGGCTCAACAGGCTATTAATCAACCCGATCGTTCTATAATTCATTTAGCCGGAAAAAAGTATCTTACGACATTAGGAAAGCCTCTATTATGGTTTGAATGGCTTAATAAGCCACAATCCTCCGATCCGTGTATTTTAAGCATCTCACAATCTAATTATTTAAACGGTTGCGCATTTTCACCGAATGGCAATAAGATCTTAACTGCCTCTGAAGATAAAACTTTAAAACTCTGGGACGTAGAAACAGGGAGAGAAGTTAAATCTTATATCGGACATAATGACGCGGTTAATGCTTGTCGATTTTCACCAGATGGCTCCCGAATTATTTCTGGTTCGGCTGATAAGACTTTAAAGTTATGGGATGTAAATACTGGGGAAATAATATGGACATTTCTTGGACATACCGATTCAGTTCTTCGAGTTAATTTCTCTTCTAATGGTAAAAAAGTAATTTCAGCATCTAAAGACATGACGGTTAAAATGTGGGATGTCGAAACTGGTAAGGAGTTGATAACATTTACTGGGCATACACGAAAGGTCAATGATTGTGCCTTTTCACCCGATGGTTCCAAAATAGTCTCTGTATCCGAAGATGGGTACGTAAAATTATGGGATGTAAATAAGGGTCAGGAATTCTCAGATTTTAAATCCTACCGCACTGATGAATCACCTCGAGGTTGTGTTTTCTCACCCGATGGTAAATTTATACTTTATGTACCGTGGTGGGGATCTCCCAAACTCATAGACGCAAAAACTGGAGAAAAAATACGAGATTTTAGGGGATTATACTCACCTTTTCCTCTGGCTACTTTCTGTTTATTCTCCCCTGATGGGTCTAAAGTTGTTTCAGCTTTAAGTGAAATAGTAATATGGGATACTAATACCGGCGAGACACTTAAAACATTAGTAGGTCACGGTAAAATTGTAAGAGATTGTGCCTTCTCGCCGGATGGTAAGAAGCTTGTATCTGTTTCTGTTGATCAATTCTTGAAAGTTTGGGATATAACTTCTGAAAGTGAAAAAAATAAGTTTAGAGATTATTCTCATGAAGAGAATGTTCCAACAGTTGTTGCTTCCCCGGATACTACAAAATTCCTCTCTGCCGATTATTTTGGAAAGTTAAAGCTATGGGATTCAAAAACTCTCGATTTATTAAGGGAATTCAAAAGAGATCGTGGGACTCATAATCAATGCAATTTTACTCCAGATGGAAAAAGACTCATCTCAAGTGGGAAAAGGTTTAAAATATGGGAAACTGAAACAGGTAAAGAAATAGCTACTTTTGGTGAGGAATCTGGAGGGGGGGGATGTGCTTTCACCTCTAATGAAAAATATATAATTACCTTTTCTAAAGACAGAATAATTAGATACTGGGATCCGTTGACATTCTCAGAGTTAAAAACCATACAAACACACTATAAAAATATTAATAAGATAGATATATCAGCAAACAGCAAGTTGATGATTTCGTGTCATCATTATGTAGTAAATAAAGATGATAGAAATCAAAAAGATATAATACTTTGGGATTTAGAAAATGGAGTAGAAATAGGAAAATTTATCGGGCATACTGATGTTGTATATAATTTCACATTCTCTTCAGACGGGAATTATATTCTCTCCTCCTCAAAAGATGGAACCATAAAATTATGGGATGTTGAATCTAGGGCGGTTTTAAAAACACTTTCAGGTTCAACGGCATATAAATCAAGTTGTGCTTTTATCCAGAATGGTAATAAAATACTCTCTGCTCCGGATGATGCTACATTAAGACTTTGGGATGTTGAGACTAATGAAAGTAAGGCTATTTTTCCTTCTATTAGTAATATAATGTCTATTTCAGCTGATATGTATCCCTTAATAGCCGCTGGAGACTGGAGAGGGTTTCTCTACTTTCTTAAATTACATCATTCCTGAGAAAAAGAATAAACATCAATAAAATGATCGTGAAAGCACACTTTCGCGATCAAATATATTACTGTGATAAGTTTGAGCTATTTTGTTATACTGAAGAAGAATTCGAAAATATGTTTCTGAAGGGGAATGCATTAATTTTAGATTCAATTCATGAAGGAGTTGCTTTACATGGACAATCTTTTTTTGCGAACTATAAAGATAGAATGAATGAATGAATTAAAAAGGGATTAAAGAAATCAAACTGTACTTGGATATTAGTATAATAATTTAGTGAATATGGAACGTATATCGAGAGAATTATAAATTTTTTTCCGAAAAGTATATCCAAAGTCTCTTTTCTATGAAAATTTAGAGAAAATTTGAAAGGATTTAATAATAGAAGAAAATAAAAGAGTGGATATACACAATTTATTTAAGAATAAGTAATTAACTATTATGAAACTATATATAGAGACCTCTGTTATCAATTTTTTATTTGCGGAAGACTCTCCAGAAAAAATGAAGATCACTAAAGAATTCTTCAATAATATTGCCAAATATCAGATTTATATTTCAGATATTGTCTTATTAGAAATCGAACAAGCTCCTGAACATAAAAGGAAAAAATTAATGAAAATTATTACTAAATATAAAATGAAAGCGTTAGAAAGTAATGAAGAAGCAGAAAAATTAGCAGATAAATATGTAAGTGAAGGAATTGTACCCAATAAATATTACAATGATGCGCTACATATAGCAATCGCGACCAAATATAAGATGGACGCAATTGTGAGTTGGAATTTAACTCATATAGTCAAATTAAATACTAAATTTAAAGTTAAAGAAATAAATGAAAAATTAAAAGAAAAGGATGTGATTATTTGTACGCCGGAGGAAATAGTATAGTAAAGGAAGAAAAATCACTTAAGGAAATTCATGATATAAGAGAAAAGCTTTCTAAAATGGATGAAAAAGAGAAAAAAGAATTACTAAAAGTAATCAAAGAGAAATATAAGGATTTATTTTAGGTTAATTCACGATTTTTCAATTTTCTACCAATATTCGTGCTCCGCGAACTCCACCAGATCTTGTTCGATCATAATTTAAACTCGTTCTATTGAAAGTATTTTTTTATATCGAAAGAAGTATTCTTCTTTAGATCAATATTATAAAATTTAATGATATCAGATATATATCACCACATATTAAAAATCAATAAAAACATAGAAAGGATAATTATGGAATTTAACAAAAAAGCAATTGGTTTAATCTCAATTAACTTATTGTTGTTTGTAGTTGTTTTTATTTTGTTTCTACTCACTCCTATCACCGACGCTTTCAGCTTTTTTATCCGTTTAGGGGCACTCTTTGGATTTACTGCGATGTTTATCGCGACAACAATGAGTCCATTTATGGTACAATTGTATAAAATTTTCGGAAGACCCTTCGTGAAACAGCATCACATTTATTCTATCTTCGGATTGATTATGGTGACCCTCCATCCCGTTGTATTTGCGATTGATGTGATGAATCCTTTGGTGTTTATACCCGATGTTAGCTCATGGTTCAATTTCTGGTTATTAGCCGGTAGACCAGCATTAATAATCATATACATTGCTACGATAGCTGCACTACTAAGAACAAAGGTTAAAAAGTATTGGCGATTCTTTCATTATTTAAATTATATCGCACTAATTTTTGCCTATGTTCATGGAATTTTAATAGGTACTGATTTCCAGAATCCTGGCATTTTTATTCTATTTACTGCAATGTTAATAATTTCGATAGGAACCTTTGGATTAAAGCGATATCAAACATATCAAAGGAAGAAGAGATTAAAAAAGCCAAAATCAATAAACCAATAATTTATAAAGAAAATATTTTATTTTTTTCCTTTTTTTATCAGTACAATCAATTTAATAATAAAGTAAGTTGATATTTTTGTCGAGTTCAAAAGAAGCTATGTATTTAGAATCAATAGAGAAAGTCTATGAGATCTTTAACACTAGTCCCCAAGGTTTAACGGAAGAAGAGGCAAAAAAAAGATTAGAAATCTATGGAAAGAATGAGTTAACTGAAAAAAAGAGAAAATCAAAAATCGTAATTTTTTTAGAACAATTTAAAGATTTTTTGGTTTTTGTACTAATCTTTGCTGCCTTAATAAGCGCTTTTGTTGGGGAAGTAACGGAATCAATTATTATCTGGATTATAATCATTGCCAACGCAGTTCTTGGATTTATTCAAGAGTATAGAGCGGAAGCAGCTATCGATGCTTTGAAAGAAATCGGCGCGTTAAAGGCATTAGTGAAACGTGCTGGTATGAAAAAAGAAATAAGTTCATTGGAAATTGTTCCGGGAGACATAGTATATCTTGAATCGGGTGATAAAGTTCCTGCGGATGGACGCGTAATAAAAGATACAAATTTATATATCGAAGAAGCTGCTTTAACAGGGGAAAGTGTTCCAACTGAAAAGGCTTCAAAAATTTTAAGTGTTGATGCTCAAAAGACAATACCAGTGAATGACCAGAAGAATATGGTTTTTTCCTCAACAATAGTCACCAATGGACGAGGGAATTATATAGTCACCAAAACAGGAATGGATACAGAAGTTGGAAAAATTGCTGAGTTAATTCAAACACAGGAGGAAATGGAAACTCCTCTTAACAAAAAGCTTAAAAAATTTGGAAAGCAAATTGGCTTAATAATTTTAGGAGTATGTATCGTTATTTTTATCATTAAGATCCTTCGACAAGAAACTATTTTAACAGCCTTCATCGTTTCAATAAGTCTTGCGGTTGCCGCAATCCCTGAAGGTCTTCCAGTAGTTGTCACTACAACTCTTGCGTTAGGAGTGCAAAGAATGTCGAAAAGAAATGCGATAATTCGAAAATTACCTGCAATTGAAACTTTAGGGTCCACCACCAAAATATGTACAGATAAAACTGGAACTCTAACTAAAAATGAAATGACCGTTAAGCAACTTTATCTAAACCATGAGAGATTTTTTGTCTCTGGAGAGGGTTACGAGCCAAAAGGCAGAGTAACTGATTCAGAAAATAAGGAAATATCCCCTCAAGAAAATGATGTCCTTAAGACGCATATTTTAGCGGGTTATTTGTGTAATAATGCATTCTTGATGCAAGATGAGAAAGGAAAGTTTATAATAGAAGGGGATCCAACAGAAGGAGCATTCATAGTTCTTGGAGAGAAAATGGGATTACAGAGGAAAGAAATTGATAAACAATATGAAAGGATAGCAGAATATTTTTTTGATTCCACTCGTAAAAGAATGTCAGTTGTGGTAAAGAATTTGGAAACTGAGAAAGAGCACCTTTATATGAAGGGTGCTCCTGAAATCGTATTAAATTTATGCGATCGTATATATATCGATGGAAAAATACGAGGATTAACCGAAGAGGATAAAATTAAGATTTTAGATGCAAATAATGATATGGCTGCTCAGGCTCTTAGAGTACTAGCAACAGCATACGATTTTTGCGAAGAAGATACTTATGAGTGTAAACCGGAAGAAGTGGAAAAAGATCTGATTTTTATTGGGCTGGTAGGAATTATTGACCCCGCAAGACCAGAAGCTAAAAGTGCTATTGAGACAAGTAAGCGAGCCGGGATTGATGTTAAAATGATAACTGGTGATCAAGCTATCACCGCCAAAGCAATAGCTCAAGAATTAGATATCATTGAAAAAGAAAATGAAAGGATAATTTTGGGAAACGAAATTAATGATCTGTCCGATGAAGAACTTTTAGATTCTCACGTTTATGCGAGAGTTGCTCCAGAACATAAACTTCGAATTGTGGATGCCTTACAAAAACAAGGGGAAATTGTTGCCATGACCGGAGATGGGATAAATGATGCTCCTGCCTTAAAGAAAGCAGATATTGGAGTTGCAATGGGAATAACTGGTACGGATGTGTCGAAAGAAGCCTCATCTATGATCTTAGCAGATGACAATTTTGCTACAATAGTATCTGCAGTTGAGGAAGGGAGAGGAATTTTTGATAATATGAAAAAATTTATCTTATTTTTAATTTCATGTAATATTGCAGAGATTTTACTCATTTTTGTAGGAATATTAATTGATCTCCCTCTTCCCTTGATTGCAATACAAATACTATGGATCAACTTAATGACTGATGGGCTACCAGCACTTGCATTATCATCGGATCCTTATGAACCAGATATCATGAGTAGAAAACCTCGGGATCCAAAGAAAAATATCATCGATAAACGCGCCTTCACTTCCATTATTATCCGTGCCATGATTATTACGGCGATTTCATTGGTTTTGTATTATATTGCATTAGAGATCTATGCACCCGGTTGGCAAACATTACCAAAAGATTCTCCTCAGCTTTATTTACCAAGAACTTTCGTTTTCTCTACGCTATTGATATGTGAACTATTGAACGTTTATAATACCCGATCCGACAGACGATCATTTTTTAAGGTGCCTGTATGGAGTAATAAATATTTGCTAATTGCTGTACTAATCAGTCTAACTTTGAATTTTGTCCTAATATATACTCCGCCTTTAGCAAATCTATTTCAATTGTCGCCAATTCCTTTGATAGATTGGTTAATTATTATTCCTTTATCATTTCTAACAGTGGTTAGTGAAGAGCTTATCAAGTGGTATTGGCGAACACATAAATACAATGATTAAAACCGAGAATGAATCTCAAATTTTCTTTTATTTTCTATTTTTTTTTTGTATTAAGCCCAAATTAGAGTTTTTGAGTATAAAAAGAAATTAAGTTAATTTTTCCAAACATCCAAATAAGAAAAAGATAGATAGATATTTCATATTTTATTATTTTATCTTCTCTATTAATTCCACCTTTTCTACCTTATCTGGTGTAATAATCATCCATTTCCATAGGATAATAATAAGAGTAAAAATAACTGCTGATATAATTGGTAATATTTGAGTTGGGAAGAATTGTAAGATTATACCTCCTAAAATTGGGGTTACTATTTGACCAATACTTGTTAAAGAATTGTTTACTCCAAGTAAACTGCCAGTTTCCTCTCTTTTAACTGTATTTGTCAATTTGCTTACGAGAATGGGGCGTCCAACACCTGTACCAAATGCTAAAAAGAAAAACGGAATATATACAATCCAATAGCTGTTAGAAAATATAAGTAAAACCATAGCAAGTATCATTGCAAATACACCAATTGCCAATGCCCTATTTTCATTTAGTCTTTTAATTATTGGATTAATGAGAACACTTTGAAAAATAACTCTAAGAATGCCAAGCCAAGACATATAAAAACTTACTTGTTGGGGTATAGCACTAATTTGTTTTTCAGCGAATAAAGGAAAGGAGTTAACAAATAGAAAAAAACCAAGAGTATAGATGAAAATCACTAGTATAAGCCCTCTGATTACTGCAGAATTAAAGAAATACCGAGCTTCCTTAATAGGAATTATATCTCCGAACTTAAACTCTAATTTATCCTCTCTTTTTTTTAACGATTCGGGTAAGAAAATTATGACCAAAATAATTGAAAGAAGACTAATTCCTGCTGCAAAGAAAAATGGAGCTGAGAAATTAATAGATAATAGCAATCCTCCAATTACTGGTCCAAAAATTAGCCCTGCCCCAAAAACTGCGCTTGAATAACCAAATGTTTTAGTTCGATATTTAGGGTTTGTCACATCGCTAATGTATGCCTGACTGACTGTCATATTACTCCCTAAAAGGCCATCTACCAAACGAGCAGCAATTAGTATCCAAACATTGTTAGCTAGCCCGAGTAACATAAACCCTATGAGAGTGCTTATTTGACTGAATATCAATAATGGCTTTCTCCCATATCTATCACTAAGTTTACCTGTAATTGGACTCGCAAACAGTTGACATATACTAAAGATACTCAGAATTAATCCAATTTCAAATGCATTTAAACCTAAAGACAACCCAAGAAAGGGAATGATAGGCATCACACTGCTAAAACCTAAAACCTCCGTAAATTGAATCATGAAAATAATGTAGAGGCGTTTTTCGAATTTCCTCTCTGGAATTATTGGCTCCAAATTAATACGTTTTTACATCTTTGTTAAAATAGCATCAAAATGAACTTTAATGCAACTTGTATTAAGGAGAAAAACAAAAAATTTAAGATTTCGGTCTTTAAATTATTATTTTTAAGTCTGTTTAACTTCACAACTAATAAAAATAAAATTTGATTTTTTATTCTCCTTTTATTACTTTACCTTTAAAAGAAGTAAATTGCTT
>SDNW01000103.1 GCA_004524725.1 Promethearchaeota archaeon | reverse complement strand
CCAAAAAAGATCGTGGAATTTACTAATGTAAAAAAACATCTTTTTGAGGGTCTTGACTCATTAAATTTATCAGGTAAATCAGCACTCGGAGAAGCTTTAGCACTCTCTATAAAAATGATTATTACGGAGCTTCGAAAGATAGCTGCTAATATCCCTAAAATTTTACTAATTACTGATGGAAAATATACAAAATTATCCGTAGATCCCATAAAGATGGCTCGGTTAGCTCATGGATTGAACATCCAAATTGATTCCTTTCGCTTAGGGGCTGGGAGTAGTGCGAACGTTCTTAAAAAAATATGTGACCTGACAGGAGGGACTTATTATTATAATAATGATCCTGAATCATTAATGCACGCTGCAAATGAATTAGCCAATTCCAATATTAAAACATATGGTGATAGTAAAACATCGATCATGGAAAACCCTATCTTTCTTAGAAAAATCGCGGCTGACTTATTACGGGTACAAGACCTTACTAAAGATCAAGAACAGCGTTTAATGCAAATAAGAGGTTTGGCAGATTATAAGAAATGTTCCATTTGTTTTTCCGATACTAATCCCTACACTAAAAGCTCCTTTTACGTGAGTGGTCGTTATTGTCCTAATTGTCAAACTCCTTTCCATATTCATTGTTTAGCAGCATGGGCAGATTCTCAAAAAGATAGCAAAATGCGACGTGCAGGAACTGTGCGATGTCCTCATTGTTTCTATCTTCTGAAGATACCTACTGAAGTCACCCAAGCAAGGAAATTAACGAGCTTAGTTAAACCGCGAATCAAACAGAAATCTGAGCCTAAAACACCAGAACTTTCAGAAGCGGTATTAACCAAATACAATGAATTAAGTGAAAATGATGTATTTGGCTCTTGTCCGGTATGTAACTTCATATTTGAAGAAGGTCAAGAGTTAATTCGTTGTGCAAATTGTAAAACTTTATACCATAAAAGCTGTTTTGAGGATTTAAGAAACAATCGCTGTAAAACCTGTGGTGTGAAACTACATTTATATTAAGGCTTATCCTAGCAATATATTAAATGTAATGATACTTTCTAATAAAAGGGAATTTTTACTTAATACAAATTCTATATTATGTAGGGATAAGATTTTATGTCAAAAAATTCATTTTATTCAATTGGAAACATAAAATTAGGTTTTGGCGATTTTAATCTTCCACCTGTATTGATTGGGACTCTGTTTTATCAAGGTCAATCTATTGTTGATCGGAAAAACCCATCTCTTTTTAATGAAGAAAAAACAAAAAAAAGAATTGATACCCAAATAGAATTAGCCAAACAATACAAACTACCTCATTTAATAGAGATCTCTGCGAATGACTCTCATTCGATGCCAGTCTATTTGAAATTTTATTTGGATAATTATGAACCCCCGTTTGTATTGGGTGGTACTTTTGAGGCACGAATTGAAGGTCTTCGGTTCCTAAAGGATCAAGGGATTGCTGCTGCTGATTTTATTTATAATACGATTTCTAATTTAAAAAATCCAAAAGAAGTCGAGGTATTGAAGAAGTACCGGATCCAGAATATCGTTGTTTTGATTCTGGGGTCAAATGATATGACTGCAACCCAAAGGTTTACCTACTTAACCGAAAAAAGTCAACCTAATAACCAGAGCATCATAAATGGCTTGGAAAAATTAGGAATCAAAAAGATTTTGGTAGATGGCGGCGTAATTGATATAGAGAGTCTAGCTCATATCCTTGAAACTCAAAAAATTATAAGTGAATCTCTTAAATATCCTGTGGGTACCGCAGCAAGTTTATTCTTATTTAAATTCTCCTCTCCTAGATTGAATTTAAAATATCATACACGGTATCGAAGGGCAAGTATTATGGCGATTGCGAGTTTCTTCTCAAATTTCATCTTTTATGGTGCTATTGAAGATGCGAAAGAATGCTTTGCGTCGGTATATCAAGCAAGAGCGTTTAGAAAGACACTTGCAGATTTAAATATTAAGCTTTTTCATTCTTTCTAGGGATCCACAGTTCGAATTTTTTATTACCAAAACTTAAATAAAGCTTGTTTTTTTTACAAGGTATTGGAGTAATAATTTAAAAATTCCATATTGGTGTATACCTAAATGTATAATAATAATGACGATGAAGAAAAGCAGATAGAAGCCATTAAATTAATAGACAGAGCTGAAACGCTTGCCGATAAAGGGAAAGGCGATGAAGCAATAAAAGTATACGAAAAAGCGGCTCAAATTTATCTAGATTTAGGTAGTTATCTTAAATTGGATGAATTATTTATCCGAATTACACAGATTATTTTACAATTCAGAAACAATATTCAAGCGGTGTATCGATTAAAATCCATTATCCGTAAAACAGAAGAATTAAAATTGTATGAAATTTCGGCTAAACTTTTAATTCAACTTGGCAATATTTCCTATAGAATGAATGATTGGGAAACTGCCGGAGAAAGTTGGAATAAAGCATCGGATTACCTTTATAAAACAGATCCAGAGGAGTATCTTAACTTAGCATCAATATTATTATTAAAAGCTGGACAATCATATGAAAAAGCACCTCAAACAAAAGATCTTGGGAAAGGTTTAATCTTAAAAGCGGTAATGAAGATAAATAAATTTGATGAACTATACCAGCAAGAAGAAAAGAGAGCGCAGTTACTCTTAAAGAATAAAGAATTTGTAGCCGCTTCTGAAAAGTTTTATATGATCGCTTCTTACTTCAGAAAAGCTTTAAACAATTTAGGAGATCTATTAGATGAGGCTGAATCACAAGAGACGATGCTTAATGCAAAAGCTCGATTTATTCACTTTGTTGCTGAATATCAAGTAATCTCGTCACTATGTTTAAGTATTGCTAATAATCCCGATTTCAAAGAAAAAATAGAAAGTCTTGGGTTTGATTCTATTGAATTATTTCAACAATCCATTTCTCTACTTAAAGAATATCTCATTCCAATCAAATCAGATTTTGACCGAGAAATTGTGTTACGAATTACCTTTGATACAATGTTGTTAGCTATCATTCAACGAATTCTTGATGCGAAAAAAGTTTCACCAAAGGAATTTCTTTTAGCCGAAATGGAAAAAAATAAAGCATTGCTAAAAGCTATAAAAAAGAGCCCCTATTTCGCTGTAATTAACAAGATAGATCAAATCGGTTTAAATGAGGCTCTCCAAGATCTCTTGAAAGTTAATTTGGGCCATTTCGAGAAGATTAAAAATACTCTCATCCGATATATTTTAAATAACTAGGAAGAATCAAAGGAATAAAGCAAATCATAAAAAAGAGAAAAAAGATTAAAATTTAACTAGAAGTTGGTTATATTTAATCTTACTGATTTTTCGCACCCCATGTTGACCTGAACAATAATTACATTCAATCAAATCTGCCTCTTCAAGCTTTTTTATTTGTGCTGAAATATTTGCTTCAGTCATTCCTGTTTTATCTGCAATATTGGATACATCCATTCCCTCATTCTCAGTTTGGATGTGGTGAAGAATTTCCCTTCTAGTTTTTGAAGAGAGCGCTTTTACAATCAATTCAATCATATTGTCCGTGTCAATCACAATGATTTTATCTTCAAAATCATTGGTTAATCGAATTTCGATTGGGGATCGAATTTCTGAGTCTGATAAATTTGATTCGCTAATTTCCATTAATACAATTCAACCCTTAAGAGGATTTTTAACACGATTATTAATTTTGGGTACATAAAAACAAAATTTATTCGTGCTTTTAAGTATGATCCATGAATCATCTGTAAGTATCCTCTTACAAATGTTACATAATAATACAAATGATATGTGAAGAAAAATACAACAGAATTTCAACACATTCTCCTCTTTCATCAATATATTCTACCAAAATAAGAATCAATATAATTTTAATTAAAATAAAGCCGAATTGTTCTTGAAATTCTAAATAAAATGCCTTTGAGAGGATTTTATTTAGTTAAATTCCTATTTATATGATTATGTAAGTCTTAAAGCGAAAATAGATTGGATCTTTATGTCATACATTTAAGGAACTACTTTTTTGAATATTATTCTTTCTTCTATAAATAAACGGTTAGGTATATCTATAATGGATCTATTAGCTTGATTTTTTTCTTAGCGTTAAATATGGGTAAAGTAGAAAATCAGCATAAATAAAGATCCAAAAATCAAGAAAAAAAGGAGTAATTTCATACAAAAGTTTAATATAGTTACTTTGATTACAATACCATACAAAAACTACAATAAAACTTGTTAGAGTGAAAGAGATTTGAGCCAAAAAAAAGAATCAAAAACCAATCAAAAGGTAATAACCATTCGAATAGACGGTGAGCTGAACGACCATTTGAATAATATAAAGGATAGATTAGGGCTTTCTAAAGCAGATTTAATTCGTAATTATTTAGAATTATCCAAATGTGTTTTAAAACAAAAGTCCTCTCTTAAATCTTTAAATAATCGAGACTTTGTTATCATTAAAAGGAGTTATCTAAGGAAAATTATGATGGAACTTGAAGAAGAAGATCAAATTCGATTCGGGGATAAATTGGCCCGTTTTGTTAATGATTTAGGGCGGATATATGGAAAAGAAAATGATATCGATTATAAATTACAATTATGCGACCTTATGGGATTTTTCCCATATTTTGTTGATAATGAAAATTCGATATTAATTACTAAAAAATTCGGACCCCAAAGATTTGTCGAAGCCTTCACTTACCGATTGTTTAAAAAAACTGAATATAATACTCGGTTTATAGAAGAGGAATTGAAGGGAAGTAAAAGCTTGCGGGATCAATATAATAAAGAAGTCCAACCTGAAGTTAAATCCTCGTCTCATTACTCATTTAAATTTGCCAAAATCAAATAAATAGTTATAATCTGTCAATTAGCTCCTTTAACCCCAGAATTGGAATTATAAGTTTGCTCGGTCGATATAACAATTCATAATCTAGTTCATGTAAGGCCCTTTCAATGGTAAAATAATTGATCAAAGTAAAATCTACTTTTATGGATTTATCAAAGATCTTATTCATCATCGATAATTCCCATTGATTTAAAAGGGCTAATACACTCTCTAAGACCTTATCCTTTTGAGAAATTTTTGCCGCTTTTCTGAAATATAAACTAAAAAGGAACTCTTCAGGGACACGATATTCTTCTTTTCCAATCAATCGATTTTCTATAAAATTCAGTAAAGCATCAAATTTAATATAGCTTAAAGAGCGTAAAAATGAACCTAAATCTTTCTCAATTGGAAACTTTTGTTTTTTCTCTTCCAAGGGTAATTGAGGATCACCTTCAAAATCTATAAAGCAAAACTCATATTCACTATCTCGCTTATTATATAGAATTTTTTGCATATGAAGATCCTGATGAATTGGTTGAATTATAATATTTTCTGAACTAAATGCAGAACGATAATTCTCTAAAATATCTTGAATATCAATAAGGATTGCCTGGATTTTTGGAGAGGTATAGAACGCGACTTTTTCCCGCCTCTTCATATTATTTTGTATCTTTGCTACCATAGTTAGCAACCTTTTTGTATATTTATCTAAAAATTCACGACTGTCCACGAGCTCTTTAGAATATTGAGATATTTCAGAGAAAATCAATGCTTTATGTAATTTCTTAATTTCAAGTCCAATTTCTTTCGAAACGATCAGACTTTCTCTACAGTTTTGCTTAATTAAACTACTGTTCTTTTCTTTATTTTGAAGATAAGAATAATCCGCGTGTATATCTGGTATAGCTTGATTCAGCATGTTAGTGACCTCTTTCCAGTAAATATCTCCCAAATTTCCTAAGTTTTCCATCTTCTCTAATATTCCAATTACTTCTTTCTCGTAAAATCTAATGGTACCATAGATTTTTGGAGAGTTGGGATAATTATTTTTCACTAATACATATAATGATTTTGTTTCTAATCCGGGAGAGTAATTTTTATAGGATTTAAGCACGAATGATGCTACTCTCACATCTGCTCTTTTCTTAATGAAGATGTTAATTTGAAACAGTAAATTGGTTGTTGCACCCATAATTTGTTCCAAAGAAAATTCATATCTATCAGGATATAGTGCTGCTTCTATTAGAGTTTGCACATTTTTCATATTTCTCTCATCCTCGAATTGTTCTGTAAAAAGTGTCAAATAAAGAGAATAGAGAGGGAAGTTTTCTGAGAGTTTTTTATCAAAAAGAATCTTTCTCCAAAAGAAAGCGCAATATTCTGCTTCTAAGAGATTAAGAGTGAAGATATCTTCCTCTTTTTTATCATGAAAGTATACCGCCAATTTTTTACTAAAAGTATTTTCTGTCAATTTAATGATATTCTCACTTACATTCTCTCGTGACTCAAGAATATCTCGAAGAGTATCATAATAGATGAGCGGTAAAAAATACTTTTTCACATACGTTTGGGTTTTAACTTCGATTACAAGCAAAAAAATCCGATTTGAAATGCATTCATAATGACTTATTGAAATAGAAAACGCTAAAGAAGCCAGTGAGGTTTTATTACTGAACCATATACGGGATAATAGCCATCCTTTAAATTCATTTGAATTAATAACTTGTTCCAATAAATTTTTATCAATGAAAGAGGTCATAGCAACCAAAAATTAAATGTAATATTTACTTATAATATGATTTCATATTCAAATCTTATCGATTTCATTAACCCACTTTTTGATAAATAATAAAATTTAGCCAAAATCAATGAATACTTATTTATATCGAACGCCTAATCGTTTTACCTTTTCTTTAATCCTCATATCTAAATCATATGGATGAAAATCTTCCTTTTCAGAGCTTAAAAAATTATATATTATTCCATTCAACAATTCAAAGGATTCTGATACATTGATGTTCTCTTTTACTGAGATATCCAAATAAGCGGCGAAACCCAATTTCTCTGCTAAGTTTTTTGCTTCTTTAAACTCAACGACCCGTTTATTTATCAGATCCACCTTATTTCCTAATAACATCATCGGAACTAATCCTAAAATCTTCCTAACGGTTTCATACCAAAAAACGACTTCCTTAAAACTCTCTCGATTCGTAACATCAAACATTATAAATACCCCAGAGGCTCCCCGGAAAAACTTTGGCCAATAATATTCAAACCGTCTTTGAGGAGCACAAAGCCAGCAAGAATAAGTTATATCTTCCCCATCGGGATATGTTTCTTCTCTTACAAAGATATCTACGCCCAGTGATTGTTCGAATGTTTTTGAAAATCCATTAGAGTATTTAGTACAGAAGGATAATTTTCCCGAATCGGACGCACCTAGAAGTAATATCTTTACTTTATAGGTAGTTAGATGCTGAGTTGCTAACATTATTACTACTTAAAGAAGTAATTCTATACCTTTTTGAATATATTATGATTCTTATAGTTATAACTATTTCTCAAAATTGAAATATAATTAACCTTTATATATATTAAAGTCATAATATCTACTATATATCACGCATTTTCATTAGGTTTCTGGAGTTATGGGGATATATCATAACGAACGACAAAACGGTTATTGTTATACAAATGGCTCGTTAAAAGAGAAGATCGAAAAGAACAAATTTGTGAAGTCTGTTCGTAAAAAGTTAATGGAAGAGCGAATGAAAAAGCATGATTTAGTACAAAATCCTAACTAGTGGAGTATTAATATCACTAATTCTTATTCTGGCCATCCATGTTTTCCGATCAAACTTACAAACCTAACTCCAGTTATTTTGTCTACTTTATATTCTTTTCCTTGCTTTTGGATGAGATATAAATTTTGACCGAATTCTCGCGAACCTGCTGGAATACAAATTATTCCCCCCTCTTTTAATTGATCTTTTAACGGTTG
>SDNW01000102.1 GCA_004524725.1 Promethearchaeota archaeon | reverse complement strand
TTTCCAGGTAGTCTTTTCCTTTCATATCCTTTCTTTTTTTTAGAATTCTTGCCCGCTATATTAAAAGTATCTGCCAATAGTGGTTTAAGTAATAATGCGAGTTTTGAGACTTTTGCCTCCCACAATGAATCATTCTCGAATTTGGTGAATATTATGTTTTCTGTTTTAGTCGCAAGTAAATTTAAGTCATTGGAAACTTGAGTTTTAGCATCTAAGATCGAGATATTTAATAGCAATTCATATACGCGAAATATATAAAGAGAGAAATTACTGACAGGATTAGTATTAATATCCGATACATGTTTATAAGCAGTTTTTAATTCCCAAGAGATGAGTTGCGGGTATCTTATATGGAGTTTTGTATCAATAATCAAATCAGCGAATAAATTGACGATGATGGGAGCATGATTTTCATCCACATATTTCATTGCAGCGTTTAGTAATTTGGCATTGATTAATCCATCATAAGGAATAATTTGATAATGAGAGATTTCATGAAGGGTTATTGCATGAAAAAAGCTAATATAATCCTCTTTATCTGTAAAGATTGGTGAATTTGCTAAATTCATTGTAATTTGCCATTTATATGTGGGGTCAATATAAAATCCTTCTTTATTTGTATAATCAAAAACATAATGGGGCTCATTTAAGGGGGGATAATAGAGATCACGCATTGCTTTATTCCATGCGACTTTAGCATAATGAAGCAATCTCTTCTCATTTATATTAAATTTTTGTTCCTTTTTTTTTTTTAAATCTGCTTTTTTAATTGTTGACATTATTCATTCTTTTTGGATAAATTCTAAATTTTCTAAGAGAGATCGCACCTTTAAAGCATTAGCACCACCAGATACTTGAATATTCACTATTGAATCTTCCTCAGTTCCAGTCACGTTCGTTTCAATAAGAATATCTTCTGCACGTATCTGTTTAGTTTGTCTTTTGCTAAGAGCTTCTTTTAATGGTCGATCCAAACTAGGGAATTCTGTCGCAATTTCAACCCAGACATCTTTTTGATGGGAATATTTAAACGTGAAATCCGAAACAGTTTGTTTGTAAAGCTCTTGGTCACACCAGTTAATGAGAAATGCTCTATTTGGGAATTCGAGATCATCAATTAATTTATTTCTAATTTCGGATAGACTTTTCATATCTCCGCTTTTCACTGATTTGTCTACTTTTTCAGCTAATTTGGTGTATTTTTTGGTTTTCACTGCCTTGCTAAAGGGAAGAATATCGTATTTAACAATTAGATCATTCTTGGCATAATTATTTAATATCTCCAAATCTTTATCATTTGGAATTCCATCTCGAAAGCGAGTAGCAATATCATAACATGGTTCACGGTTGAGAAATCTCTTACTTAAAATTTCAAGGATATGCTTTGTAAACTCATACTTATTACCCCAAAAAGGTGCTTTCTCTAATTCTCTCGATACATATTTTGCACGGTGGGATATAACAAAGGGTGCAATTGAATTTACGAGATTAACATCCACTTCTTTAATATTCAACAACCAAGCCAAAGCTTTCGAATACCGCAAAAGATCTTTAGCTACTCTCACGCTTAGAATCGAATCAATTTTATTACAGATACTTTTATCAGTATTAAAATGACACCCTGAACATAATCCGGAACTTGGTTTGAGATTTTCAGAATTCCCCTTATCTATTCGAGCACATAGGGTAAATTCTCTAACTATTGCATGAATATAATTATTGACTTCTGCTTTGAATCTCACACGATTTATATAGTACCAAATTTCCATTAATGCATCAATACTTAGAATTTTTGGAACTTCTATCAGCTCATCATAACCAATATATTTCTCATCCTTACCTGTAAGAATTAATGATAAATCGTTACTACTTGGCATAGAAATGGGAACCGAAATACCAAAGCGATCAAGAAAGGGTTGAGACAAATTTTGGATAATTTGGAGGTCAAATTAAAATTCAAATGTCCCAACATCTTGAGGATTTATAGTACCATAGAGCGTATATTTTTCAATACTGGTAATTGCGTCATAATACTTCACTTTTCCTTCTGCCAATAAGGATAAGAGAATATCTTGAGAGTAGGGAGTTAAGCGATTGACTTCATCAATAATTTTCCAGAAACCAGTTATGAATTGCCTCCATACTACTTCCTCTACACCTTCATTCATCAATTTTCCTAATTTTAATGTTCCTGTTAGCTTCTCCTCAGTAAGTTGAGGATGGCCTCTCACAATTGAACTTTCGATTTCATCTAATCGCATCCCAGTAAACATGCGACCGAGCAGTTTCACTAATGTAGTTTTACCGCCACCATGACCTCCAACTAAGAGCATCGCAGAGTTAGCAACAAGTGCATTCAACACACATAAGGATAATATCTCTGGTAGGATTTTTATACTAGTTTTATTCTTCTCATCATCGTAATATTTAATCTCCAGATTTTTAGAATGAACGAATAATTGATTCGCTTGAATGAGATTAATTGCATTCCATACTTTTTTTCTTAACGAATCTTCCTCTCCTGTCGTGTTTAACATAAAGATTCACTTTCAAAGATTTGTTTCATTATTTTAAATATATTCTTATGCTATTTATACAATAGTATTAGGCTAGTAATCTGATTTAAAAACATAAATACTGGTTCAGATTATTATAAAAATAATTTATACGAGGTTTGGAAGAATTAAGTACTCGCTTTACAAAAAAAGCATTATTAATTAAAATGAGAATACTATAACATAAATCAGTAAAAGGACCCCAAAACATAGAAAAGCAGGTACGCAAAGCACCTTGATAACCTTCTTGTAATTTGTTTTGTAATAATTAATACTATAGGCTACACATGGATGTATAGGCGTAATCAAATATCCTAAAAAGATGGAGCAATATAAGAAAATTAATTCCATTAGAGGCATGGGAAAAATTGCATATTGCACTAAATAAATTGGAATTAATATTGATAATGGAAGCTGGATCCGGCCTGTTGCAAACCCTAAGAAAAATGCTATCAAAATAAAGAAAAAAAATGATAGATTTAGATTTCCTATTTCATTGGCTACTCCCGATCTAATGAAGACCTCTAAAAACCAAAACATAGCAAAAATTAGGAGCGGAAATCTCCATATTTTCATTTTATGTGCGATATTGGTGATCTGCTTTAATTTAATATTCGAAAATTTCAATCCTACTATTAAACTTATGCATAAGCCGAGAACTAAGAAAATTTCTGGTACAATTTGAGGAAAAAATGTTCTCCCTATGAAATCGATAAGTGGAGCAATGATAATAGGAAGAAAATTATGAAATACTCGTTTTAAATCACGAGAAAACTCTTCCTCGTAACTTTTAACCTTTCTAACTAATGTAAAATAACCTATAACGACCATAATAATGAATGGAGGGAGGAGTGAAATAAAAATCAAATAAAGTGATATTCCTGTCAATACACTTGCTACAATCATCGCCGATGAGATAGGATAAATCAAAATTAGAACATGCCGAAACCATACATTAATTGCTACTTTTTTATTAACATCTAATTCACTATCGACTTGTTCGAGAATAGGAGCAGACATTAAAGCCCCTCCTGCAACTGGTAAAAGCCCAAAAAAGGCTGGGATCAGCATAATAGATAGTTTTTTTGATAAATTCATTTTTTGGACTAATTCAAGCATTAAACCCGATTCTTCCATAATTCCTCCCAAAATAGGGATTAGTATAACCGCAATTGCTAAAAAAATAATCGAAAGGTCAATTAATATTGAATATAATGAAGCTAAGATATCAATTTGGGTCAAGATCGCAAAAATAAAAGCGCCAATGGTTAATATGATACTTAATTCATATTTTGAGAAAATTAAAATCGAAAAAATGATGAGTAAAAAACTTAGCCACGCAGGTATCACAATAAAAGAAAGAATTAATCCTATAAAAATTACATTTCTTGGAAAAAGTTTTCGACGCTAATGAACTAAAAATATCCTAAATGTCCTAAATTCTTTCCATTCTCATCGAGGATATAGACAATACCAAGAGAAAGCGTACTTTCTTCATCATTAGAATTTTTAGGTTTCGCTACCTTCTTTAAGGTTTCAAGTTTTAAAATATAGGTTCCATTGCATTTTTTACATTTTATATGAATCTTTTTTATACTTTTCTCCTCATCTTCGGACTCTTCTATTTTAAAAGGCTCTAGCAAGTTTACATCTTCATTGTCGCAATTGGGCAAAAAGCATTGATCCAAAGAGATTTTTTCCATTCCTCTTCGTGCTAGTGAAATATAAGCATAACTTGGAATTTCTAGTCTCAAATCGTTATAATCATTCATAAGCTAGAAAAAGGATTTGTGTTTTTAATTGTTATTATTATTATCTAAAAAAGCTTAGGAATTGAGAGCACTATATAACAAAAACCTTAATTAGAACAAATCACTATTTTTTTGATAGATATATTTTACGCAAGAAAGGATACGATGAGCAAGAAAGAACTTACTAAAGAGACATTAGACTATATTTCCAAGTTAGCTCTAATAGAACTCAGAGAGGAAGAAAAAGAAGAGTTTATTGTTCAATTAGAAAAGATATTACAATATTTCAAGAAATTAAATAACTTAAATACTGATGATGTTGAGCCTATGAGGCATCCAATTGATAACTTAAATAATGTCTTTCGTGAAGATATCCCTTGGAAATCTCTTTCCACCGAAGAAGCTTTAAAAAATGCGAAATATACAAAGGATGGCTATTTTAAAGCTCCAAGAGTATTAAAAGATAAAAATTAATCAGCGTATTCCTTATTTAAAAGCTCAATAGCTTTTTCCATATCCTTAAGTGCCTTTTTTCTTTCCTTAGGCGTCATGTTATAAAAATCTTCCTCCAAATCTGTGCCTATCTTTTGGGACTCTGCGATAGGTTTAAACTTTTTATAAACTAATGCGTTTATATAACGCTCATAATGACCTAGGGCTTTATTCAATTCAGGATTTTCTTTAATTTGATCCCACAGCTCTAAAGTCTCCAATGAACGTAAACCTATATCGATACGGAACCATGAAATTGGAAAAAGTAATTTCTTTTTAATACCATATTCAATAATTTTTATATTTTCCTCATCTATGTAAATCTCTGCAATTTCATCCTTACTAAAAACAATATTATCACTCATTATGTAAAGATTTGCTGCATTCCTTGAAGTACATACAATTCCCACCGCAAAACCTTTTGCTAATCTAAGTTTATTAATAAGATCTTCAAGTTGGGAACCTTTAATATGTAAATTATTTTTCTTAGTCCCTTGGAACTCAATTTTTATTTTATTTATACCCTTCTCCTCTAAGATTTTTGGAAAGAGCTCCTTTTCCCTTGAACGTTTATGAGCCTCTAATAGTTTATTTATGATGGAATAATCAAGTTTTAGTTCTGGAATAACTGTATGCTTCTCATCCATAAATGCATCTACTTCAAAATCAGCAATTCCATAGAATATTTTCCGATTATTTATGATCTGATAAATTGTTTTTACGATGATATCTACGAGAGCTTCGGGATCTTCACGAATAGAATCGTATTCAGTAGTCATAAAGGTATCGATTTGATCTTCAAGACCTTCTTCTTGATAAAATGCTGCCCAAGACATTTCAGTATAGATATTCCCTTCGTTAAAAAAGTTGTGGTTCCTGTCAATACTTATTATTGATTTTGAGCCACCAATTTCTACGCCTTTTTTAGTCCCCGATGCCAAAATCGCAGAAGGAGGATTGAAGAATTCTATCGACACGATCTTTTCACAAATAAGTTTAATAATTAATAGTAGACTCTCATTTTAAATTTAGAGTTTTTGATAAAAACTAAATAAATTAGAAAAGATGAGATGTGAATAATTGTTGAAAAATGAGTTAAAAGTAATTAATCATTAAAAGGTAATCTCACAACGAAAGTAGAGCCCTTATTTTTCCCTTCAGATTCGGCTTTGATTGTTCCACCATGTAGCTCAACGATTTCTTTTGCGATATGAAGGCCTAATCCAGTGCTACCTAATTGGATATCTAACTCTTTATCTAGTGGGGTTTGAATCTTACTGAATTTTTTAAAAAGTCTTCCAATTTCATTTTTAGTCAAACCAATCCCCGTATCAATAATTCGTATCTCGGCATAAGTATCGAATTCTTTTACAATAATGCGAATAGTCCCTTTTTTTGGAGTGTATTTTATAGCATTAGTCAAAAGATTCATAATGACTAGTTCTAGCCGAGATTCATCTAAATTTAAAAAAATATTTTCTGGGATATCAACGATAATGTTATGATCTCCCCTCTTAAAAAAATAATTTAGTTCATTCACGCATTTTGAGATTAATTTACTTAAATTAACATTATGCTTTTCTAGCGTAAGCATTTTTGACTCCATACGAGAGATATCTAAGAGATCATCTACGAGTTTTTTTAAGCGTTTCGTGCCATGCACCGCCATATCTAAAATCTCTTGAGCATCCTTATTTAGTTCATTTCGATGTAGGCTATCTAACAATTGGTATGCACCATAAACTGTGGTAATCGGGGTCTTTAACTCATGAGAAGCACGATTAATGAATTCTTTTCTCATCTCGTCTAATTCTTTCAAACTTTCTTCTGCCTGTTTCTTTTCGGAGATATCGTGGCCCATAATGATAATAAAGGGTTTATTATCGATTTTTACCGTCGAAGATTCAATATTAACCCATACTTTTGAACCATCTTTCCTTGTTAATTGGATGTCGAGGGGCGGTATTGGAATTCCTTCTGAGATTTGTTTAAGCCTTTCTAATAATTTTGGTATATATTCCTGAGGAACTACAAGTAGCTTTCTGTACTTTTTACCAATTAACTCGTCTCGGTTGTAACCTATTAATTTTTGCACAGAAGGATTGCAGTCAACGATCTTTCCCGATGTTTCAATGAGTAGTATAGAGAACGGAGAATTCTGAAATAGAAAACGATATTTTTCCTCCGATTCTCTTAATTTCTCTTGAGCTTTTTTTCTATCACTAATATCAACAAAAGAAATAAGGAATGCAGGTTTTTCTTCGTACTTTATTAATTTATAATAGACATCTAGCCAGATTGTATTCCCATCTTTTCTTATGCCTCTAGCCTCATAATAGCGTGATTCATTCTTTTTAGTGCCATTAAAAGAAGTTGCCATATTAATAATTCTTTTTTTATCCTCAGGATGAATGGTTTTAAAGAATTCTCCTTTCTTCCAAGTATACATTTCTTCAATATCGTAACCTAGTAAATCCGCGAGGTTTTGATTCACGTATTTTACCATTTCATCTTGGATTATGCTAAGACCCATTAATGACTGCTCCGCTATCGTTCGAAACTTCTCTTCTGATTCAATTATTCTGTTTTCTGCTTCTTTCATTTCAGTTATATCATGAATAACACTACGTATTCCAACTATTTTCTCACCTTCACAGATCGGAGTCGCATATATACTCGAATAGAAAGTGGTTCCATCTTTCTTCCTCAATCGTAATATTTGGGGGTCAATAATTTCACCTTGAAATAATCTTTCTAATACACCTTTAACAACACTCATCTCTTCGGGAATGATAAAATCATACACCTTTAATCCTTTTTTAAAATCCTCATGCGTGTAGCCAAATATTTTAGAGGCGATGGAATTCGTGTATATCAAATTATAATCAGTATCAATCTCGAAAACAACTTCCAACAGAGAATCAGTAAGATTTCTATATCTTTCTTTTGATTCTCTTAATTTCTGAGCATTTCTCTTATGTTCTGAAATATCTCTACTAACTAATTGAAATTTTCTTTTCCCATCCCCATTAATAAACATTTTACCGTTAGTCTC
>SDNW01000101.1 GCA_004524725.1 Promethearchaeota archaeon | reverse complement strand
TAATAGAATCCAATAGGTAACCTTTTTATCTAAAATATATACAAAAATGTAATGAAAATGAGTGAAGAAGAAGTTAAATTTAAAGATAGGTTTTTATTCGCGCTTAATGGCTTTCCAGACTTAATGACGTATCAATTTTTTTCAGCCACCGTTTTTGTGTTCTATTTCACGGTGATTGGAATTGAAACATTAGTAATGTGGATTGGTTATGTGATCTGGGGCTTTTGGAATATGTTTAATGATCCTTTGCTCGGTTATTTATCTGATAAGAAGAAATATGGCAAATATGGAAAAAGAAGGTTTTTTATTTTACTTGCTTTCATCCCGCTATGCTTAATGATGATTTTCCTTTTTACTGTACCAACTGCCCCCTCTGGAATTGAGATTTTCTATTTTATTTTCATCATTATTTTGTTTGAATTGGTTTATACTCTGTTTGATGTAAATGTAAAAAGTCTTTTTCCTGAGATGTGGCCCACTGAACAGGAACGCTCTAGAACCAATGTAATTCTGCGAATTGTAACTATTTTTGCAATTTTAGCCGCATTTATGATTCCTGCTTTTCTTATTCCAGATATTGGTGGTGGTTTGGTTGAACTCCCTTATTATGTGAGGAGTGGTATTATTGTTGCTGTTGTCGTTGTTATTACTGGTTTCTTTTTTGTGTTCTATGGTATTAAAGAAAAAGAAGAGTCGCAAGAAGAACGTGATAAAAGACCTAAATTCTTTACATCGCTAAAAATGGCCTTTAAAAATAAGAATTTTGTAGTGTTAGTCTTTGCAAATATGTTTACATGGTTTGTACTCAACATGCTTACCTCGATGTTTTCTTTGTATTGTACTTTTGTTTTAGGGATAAGTGACGAGAGTAAATTCTTAGGACTTGGGCCATTCTTATTTTACGGACTTTCGATTGTACTTGCATTCATAGTTGCTGCTGCGGTGATGCCTTTACATAAGAAAATTGGACAGAAATACGGGATGAGGACTGGATTTATGATAACAATGATAGTTATGGCAATTTCATTTATACCTTTTCTCTTTTACACTTCAGATACGATCAGTCGACTATTAGCCATGATTAATGCTGGAGTTATAGGGTTTGGGATTTCAGGAATTATGTTTTATTTTGATATACTTATGGGATATGTCATTGATGAGGATGAGGCTAAAATGGGAGTAAAACGTTCAGCGAGTTTCTATGGGACGAATGCATTTGTCCATCGATTTAGCATCATTCTTTTTATATCCTCAGTATATTTAGTATTTCGATATACCGCCTGGGAAACAAGTTTTGTTCTAACTGGAGCTATAGATGTAATAATTGGTCTTCAACTATTACTTTCGGTCTTTCCCGCAATTGCTTGCATTCTTGCGTTAATTCTGATGTACTTTTTCCGCTTAGGGAGAAAATAGGAACAGTCAAATAGAAAAAACATATAATTTCTTAATTTTTTTTATACCTTTATTCTTGCTTTATAAATGGAGTATTATATTAAATAATTTGAAAATTTATAATTTTATTTTGGTATATTAATTATAGTAATTATTAGTCATCAAATTATATTCCATTTTTAAATTTTAAAAAGGGGTTATTAGTAAAATATGAGTAGTTCTGAAAATAATTCAGAATCAAAAAAGAAGCAGGCTAATTATTCTATCGCAGAGCCCCATGATTTACTTCCACGATCCAAGTGGCTACGGGATTATTATTTTAAAGGAGCTGAAAGAGAATGGGCTAATGAATATATGTCTTTTACCACCGGGACAGAGTGGGATACAATCTGGGAAGAGAGTAATTATTATATCGCTCCTGAAGTGCATACTTATATCGGCAATGAAGGGAAAGGGGTATTTGAAAGTTCATTACGATCGATGGCGATACCCGTCACTTCATTACCTGATAATTTTTGGGACTTATCTTTACCAGAAAGGAGAGCGATTTTCTTTAAAGAGGTAATGCTTAATTATATCCCCCAAGAAATCATTTCGGAAAACGATTTAATCGCGGGAGGGCGGTTTAATACTCAATTAAGCAACACACTCACCAAAAAAGAAGCGAAAAAGCATTGGAAGATGAATTTACGCAATCGAAAAGCTTTTTTTAAGTATCATAAATCAGGTTTTGGTAACTTAGGCGCAACTGGAGGCCATCTTATTCCCGATCACGAAACTATTATCACTAAAGGCTTTAAATATATCCACCATTTAGCAAAAGAAAAGTACGAGGAATTAAGTAAGAAAGAAATATCGGGACCTAAAGGCGCAGAGTTACGAGCTATGATTATAGCTTCAGAACTTCCACGAGAATTAGCAAAAAAATATGCAGAAGAATGTAGAAGATTGAAAAATTCTGCATCTTCTCCCGAACGAGTTAAGGAATTAGAACAGATGGCGCAAAATCTAGAAAGAGTTCCATGGGAACCAGCGGAAACATTTTGGCAAGGAGTCCAAGCTTTGTGGATTACCCATATGTTAATCATGGCTGATGAATCATATCCTGGACCTGGAGTTTCGTTTGGAAGGGGAGATCAATTTCTATGGCCACTTTATAAGAAAGATGTAATCGATGAGAAAAATATTTCTAAAGACTTTGCCAAAGAAATATTAGGAAGCTTCTGGTTTCACTGTAACACGGTATACGATGCGCAAATTATGGTTGGAAAACAAGGTATAACAAGTGCTTTCGGACAACTTCTTACTCTCTCGGGTTGCGGACCAAATGGTGAAGACCTTACCAATGAATTAACCTATACCCTTTTAGAAGTAATAGATGAATGGTCACCGATTTTAGAACCGAAACCAAACGTGCGTTTACATCGAAACTCTCCCGAGAGACTATTAGATATAGTGGTTTCCATGATTTCACGGTCTCAGGGAGCACCCTTTTTACTCAATTTTGACGAGAGGAGTATCGCAGGAATGGTCGAAGAGGGGATCCCAGAAGAGAAAGCATGGGATTATGCCTGTGTTGGATGCCTTGAAAATACTATGCAAGGAAATGATCGATCAGGGACTGTAAATTGTAATCCTAATTTAGCAAAAAGCATAGAATTAACGTTATGGAACGGTAAAACGATGCCAGGAAACTCAAATGAACCTTGGAGTAAAGATGGAGAGCTTATTGCTCCCAAGACGGGTTCACCAGAACAATTTGAGACTTGGGATCAATTCTGGAACGCTTGGAAAGCTCAAATCGAATATCTTATCAAATATACGGTGGATGTCTATAATATGACTGAAGAGTTTAGAGCAAAGTTTTTGCCAACACCTTACGTATCCACTCTATTTCGAGGGTGTATAGAAAAAGGTTTAGATATAAGAAATGGCGGCCCTGAATTACGATTTATCACTATTGAAGGTGTCGCTTTCGCTACTACTGTTGACTCACTATTAGCTATCAAATATTTTGTTTATGATGAGAAAAAATACTCAATAGCGCAAATAAAAGATGCTCTGGTTCACAATTTTGACGGAAAGGAATATTCTATTATGCAAAGTCAACTGAAAAACAAAGCACCAAAATATGGTAACAATGATGACCAAGCAGATAAAATGGCAAGGGAAATAATGAAATTATGGGCAAAAGAAACATGGAAATATAAAACTCCAACAGATTTTCAATACCGTCCTGGTATGCTTTCTTGGAATTATTGGGCTGGTGCGGATGCCAATTTAACACCTGCAACACCAGATGGGAGGCTAGCTGGAACATTCTTATCTAATGCCATTTGTCCTTCAACTGGAGCTGATAAAAAAGGACCTACCGCAGTAACTAATTCTGTCGGACTTGCTTTAGGTGGGAAAACTGAAGAAGGGGTATATATAAACTATTTACCAAATGGAGCGTCCCATACCATCACATTTAATCCAAGTATTTTACGGGATCCCGAAAACAAAGAGAAATTCAAAGCCTATTTAAAAGGTTATATTGAAAATGGAGGCACCTCGCTTCAAGTGAATATGCTCGATGCAAATATGCTAATCGATGCTCAACAGCATCCTGAGAATTACACTAATCTTCTGGTCAGAGTCACTGGATATAACGCTTATTTCAATGCAATTGGCAAGGAACTCCAAGACGAAATAATTGCACGGGAATCACATCAAATGTAAAATTTTTCTTTTTTCCTTCTTTACATGTTTATTAAATCGGTTTAAATTGTGTGTTTTCTTTTAAGAATTCTAACTGTCTTAAATAAAGAATGTCTCGCTTTCTTAATATCTCCAGTTCACCACGATTTTTATAATTATAGTGGCCTTTTCCGGTTTTAGCGCCTAAATCCCCTTTTTTAACTTTCTCACTTATCAATGGAACATTTCCACCCTTTGCGCTTATAATATCTTCAACTAAATCAAGTCCAGTAAAATCATGCATTTGAACTATACCAACAATGGGCAACCTAATGCCTAAAGTAGTCTTGATCGCTAAATCAATTTGCTCGGCAGTAGCTAAATTTCTCATCATTAATTCATACATAACCCCGGAAATTGCATTTTGAATTTTATTGACAATATAGTTTGGAGAGAATTTTTCCATTACAATAGGAATTTTCCCTAATTTTTCATGCAATTTAATTGATAATTCGATTGTTTCTTGAGATGTCTTTCTGCCCGGGGAAATTTCCACTGAAGGAATAATATAGGGTGGACAAAACCAATGATGGGTAATAATTCTTTCAGGATGACTAATTGCTTTAAGAATTTTAAAAATATCTAATGATGAGGTATTACTTGCTAATATTGTATCATCGCGGCAATAATCAGCTAATTTCTTAAATACTTCTAGTTTTAATTCTGGTACTTCTTTTATTGCTTCAACAACCACATCAGCTTTTTCAGCGTTATTTGTGAGATCAGTAGAACATGTTATTTTATTCTTAATAGATTCAATCTCGTCTCTATCTATTTTCTTAAAATCAGCAAGAAGATTAAGATTCATCTCGATAAGTTTCATGGCATGGGACAATATACTTTCATCAGTATCAACTAAGAAAACATTAAATCCATTCTGAGCATAAACTTGCGAGATCCCATGACCCATAGTACCTGCTCCAATAATTAATACGTTATTTATATCTTTTAATTCCATCTTTCATTGAACTCCTAAAGTTGTGCATTCTAATAATAATATATTAGGGATTATTATTTATTTTTATAAAACTCTCTAAAGAAACTATTGATACTAAAGTATATAGAATTATAAAAAAATAAAATTTCTAGAATAAACTATAAATAAACTAATTTGATTAAAACTAGTGAAGGAGATCTAAATGGTTCGTGCTGATGATTGGATAAGACAAGCTGAAAAAGATATACTTCATGCTAGAGAAAGTATTAAGATTGAACATTTCGAATGGTCTGTTTTGGCTGCACAACAAGGGGCGGAAAAAGCCATTAAAGCTCTTTATTATGAAATTGGTGGAGATCCATGGGGTCATTCACTCTTAAAATTCTTGAAGAAGCTTCCAAATAAATTCCTAGTCAAGGAAGATCTAATTATTGCAGCTAAAAATTTGGATAAACATTATGTCACTTCTCGATACCCTAATGGCTTCGCTTCTGGAGCTCCTGAAGATTATTATATTAAAAAAGATGCCGAAGAGGCAATTGAAAATGCAGAAAAAATATTCAAATACTGTAAAAATCAGATATCCACCCTCAGAAAAGAATCTGATTGAAATTTTAAAGCAAAATATCCATAAGTTAATAGAAAGTGTTCCAGATATCAAAAAGGTAATTCTTTTTGGATCTTATGCCAGAGAACGACCTCATTATGGAAGTGATGTCGATTTGTTAATCATTGTTAGCGAGCACTCAACTGATGATTTTGAAAAAATATATGGAACTTTGTTTGATATATCCTTAGAATATGAGTGGTCTCCAATAATTTTATCAGAAGATAGATATAATCAACTAAAAAAGACCAACGATAGCTTTTTTGCATCTATTTTAGAAGATGGTATAAATATTTGGGCAGAAGATTAAAATATTTATGTTTCTAATGGAGTTAATTCTGACTCTAAAAAACTTAAAGTATAATATAATATTTTAATAGTCATTATCATCTAATCGAACTATTCGGAAAAATGACTAATCCTAAGGCATTGTTATTTGAAATACAAAAAATGTCCACTGAAGATGGACCGGGAATTCGAACCACAGTATTTTTTAAACAATGTCCTTTACGATGTATCTGGTGTCACAACCCAGAGTCGATTTTAAAGAAGCCACAACTAGAATGGTTTGAGCATAAGTGCATTGGGTGTAATAGTTGTATTGAAATTTGCAAATTAGACGCATTACATTTTGAGTCTGATGGCTTACATATTGATCGAGAAAAATGTACGGGATGCGGTGAATGCTCTGACGAATGTCCAAGCACTGCACTGCATATGTTTGGAGAATGGTGGGAGTTGGAAGATCTATACCATGAAATTCAAAAGGATAAGGTATATTATACTCAATCTAAGGGAGGTATAACGGTTTCGGGGGGAGAACCAACCGTCCAAGCCGAATTCATCCTTGAATTTTTAAAGAAATGTAAGCAAAATGATATTTCAACCGCCTTAGATACATGTGGCTATGCTTCTCAGAAAATCTATGAAACTCTAATGCCATTTGTTGACTTGATTCTATTAGATATTAAAGAAATTGATCCCGATAAACATAAAAAGTTCACTGGAGTTTCTAATGATCTCATTCTTAAAAATGCCATATTTCTTTCGGAATATGTAAAAGAAGCTAACAAAATCTTATGGATAAGGACTCCAATTATCCCTAATTATACCGCAACAGAGGAAAACATCAGAGGAATAGGAAATTTTATAGTTAACTCTTTAAAAAATGTTCCAGAGCGTTGGGATCTATTGAGTTTTAATAATTTATGTGCTTCTAAATATCAGAGATTAGATATGGACTGGCCACTAAAAGATTTCCCACTTATGAAAGAGGAAGAGATTAAGTTTTTTTATGAAGTTGCTAAGAGTACTGGAGTAAAAAATATCCAGTGGTCTGGACTGACAAAGAAAACTGAATAAAATTTTTTTCTATTAAGTTAAAATATTTTCAATAATTTTAAGATATTAGAAGTTAAAAAATTAAAAAGCGAGAATAATGGGAAGAGAAAATAAAATAAATCTGTGGAATACGGAAGCTAATAAAGAAGCAATGGATTTTACTCAACCTGATATAATGTTAAAGCTTGTATCGACGATCGATGAGAGAGGTTGGCCCCATATCACAATGATTTCTAGTAATCGCATTATCTCGAATAAAAAGTTAGCTTGGGGCGCGTTTACCGAAGGTTTGAGCAAGAAATATGTGAAAGAAAACCCAAAACAGGGTATCTTTTATATGACCGCAGAGATGCCTTTTAAATTCGTTCAAGTAAAAGCAAACTTTTCCCATACTTCTAAAGAAGGACCGGATTTAGAACATTTCAATCAATCCCAGCTTATGCGATACTTTACTTATGTTAGAACCCATACGGCTTATTATAATGATATAGTCTCAGCGACACCAATAAGAGACTTGCCGCTATTTGGCATTATAAAAGGAATCTTAAAGAACTTAATTGGCAAAGGAGGAGCTAAAACAAAACTACCAGAAAAACGTTTGAATGTAATCGGTTATAAATTATTTCGAGATATGATTGCGGTAAGAGTAATTTCCTATCTCGATCCGAATGATGGCTATCCAATTATGATTCCCGTTATTCAACTTCAAGCCGCGGATCATAATCGATTAGTCTTTCCTCCCTCCGTTCTTAAAAACGATCTAATGAAGATTCCAATGAACTCGAAAGTAGCTGTGTTTGGTATGAACTTTGAATTTGCAAACCAAATCGTAAAAGGGACCTTTTTAGGATATAAAAAATACCG
>SDNW01000100.1 GCA_004524725.1 Promethearchaeota archaeon | reverse complement strand
TCGAAATTATCAAACAATCCTGTAAAAATTACTCAAACTGAACTAGGAATTAAAAATTAAAAATATTAAATAAAAATAAACAAAATAAAAAAGGTGGATAGAATATGAATGAAGAATGGAATAATGATAAAGAAGAAAAAGAAAGAAATCATGAAGACACTGATAAAATCACGTGGGAATTACACGATCTACGTGAACAGCTCAAATTTGAATTAGAGGATTTATATGATGATTTGAAATATGTAATTGAAGATTTTAAGGAAGAAGCTGAAGATATTAAGGACGAACTAAGAGATGACATCGAAGATTTAATGGAAGAACGCGAGGGTTATTTAGAACAAGTTATAACAATTATGAATGATTTAGAGCAGTATGGCGAGAATGCGAAAGATCGAGTTGAAAATGCGAAAGAACGGTATCAGAAGTTAAAAGAGAAAGTAGATAAGCATGAGTCGAAATTTAATGAAAAAGTGAGAAAGAGAGTTGAAAAAGCAAAAAGTAAAGTTGCCAAAAGAATCAATATTTCTGTCGACCCAGAGATGAGTGACGAGTGGAAAGATTGGGCAGAAAACTTGGGAGCCTCAGTTTCAGAATTGGTAAGAAAATCGATGAAGTTTGTAAAAAATAATATTGGCGATCTAAAAAAACTTGAAGAAATTGGAAAATTAGTGGAAGAAAGTGGAATTGAGGGATTGGGGGAGAACTTAGAGAAAGCAATTAAAAGATCTGGGATTGAAAATGCTGGTGACCTCTTTGCAGAGAGAACTAAAATAAGACCAGAAATTATAAAATCAAGTGAATCTGAAAAAGAACGCATTAAAAAGAGAATTAAAGGGTTGATCAAACTTCAAGGATCAATTCCAATTGATAAGCTCTCGCAGGCTTTAGAAATTTCAGGAGAAGAAGCAGAAAACATGATTTATGAGTTAGCTGCTGAAGGAGTAGAAGGTAAACTGGAAGAAGGTGTATTTAAATATACAACTGATGAAGAGCAAGTCATTGTGAAGCTTTTCCAATTAATTGATAAATTATAATTTTTTTTTAAATTAGATATTGAACTCAATAAACAAACCAAGAGCAGAAAAAATATGGAAGTAAAACCAACAAGGTCGAGTTTCCGCCAATATATGTCATTTTGGGGCGGACAGATGTTTTCACTATTAGGTAGTATGGTGGTTCATTTTGTGATCATATGGTACCTTACTGAAACCACCGAGAGTGCGCTAGTATTAGCATTAGCAAGTTTCTTTTTTATTTTACCGATGGTAGTAGTGTTTCCGATCGCGGGTGTCTTTTCTGACAGGTTAGACAGGAAAAAGTTAATTATAATGGTTGATTCTCTCCAAGCAGCAACCACCGTGGTATTAATATTACTCTTTGCTATTGGGTATACAAATATTGCGATCATCTTTTTATTTATTGCTTTGAGAAGTGTGTTTCAAGCCTTTCATCAACCCACGGTAAATGCTGTAATTCCAACTATGGTTCCAAAAGAAAAGCTTAGTAGAATAAACGGAGTTAATTTTTTAGCTTCAGGAGTAATCCAACTGATTGGTCCAGCATTGGCAGGCACATTATTAATATTTATTAGTGTTGAGCAAGCCCTGTGGACTGATGTTATTACTTTTTTCATTGCTTTAGTTCCGTTATTATTAATTACCATTCCAAAAGTGAAAATCGAAAAAGAAGCAAAAGATGAATCATTTAAAGAAGAATTTAAAGATGGGATCAAAACCTTAAGAACAATCCCAGGAGTAATGTCGTTATTATTTATGGCAATGCTCATAAACTTTCTAATTCAACCTATAAATGTATTAGGTTCGCTTTTTATATATTCTAATCATGCGGGAAATCAGCTGGAATATGCATTTATTTCGATGGGTATTCAGACAGGGATAATTGCTGGAGCATTACTCACAACCATTAAAAAGCAATGGAAAAATAAGATCCCAATCACGATAATTTGTCTAATTATCTTCATGATTGGATATGCTTTTATGAGTTTAGCTCCCTATCGAGCATTTCTTTATATATTCTTGGTTAATGTTTCCATGGGCTTTATCTTGCCAATTATCAATACTATTTTTCAAACAATCATGCAAACTATTATACCCCATGAAAAGTTTGGACGAGTAAGCTCAATTGATTCAATGCTTTCAATGTTGATAACTCCAGTAGGGGCGTTAATTGTGGGACCATTAGCAGAAGTGATGGGTATTACGAATATATTTCTTTTAAGTGCAATTCTTGGAGTCTCTGTTACGATTTTCATGTACTTATTTTCAGGACTTCGAAAACTGGATTTTAAGGTAATAACAGATACTATTCCAACGAGTGAGGTTGATACACCACCTATTATTGAATAAAAAGAACTGATTAGTAATGCTAGACAAAAATTTAAAAAAACCAAATCCAAATTATGAAAAGGAGAATTATTCTCTCAGAGGATATTTGTTCTTCTGGGTTGGGCGACTCTTTTCTTTAATTGGAACCCTAGTATCAAGCTTCGTAAAAGTTTATTAATCAAATCACAGAAAATATAAAAAATGGAAGCACTTAGGTTAACACAATTTTTTTCTTTATTATTTTTAATAAGGACAAAATTCAGAGAGATATTAAAATGTAAAGGATACTTTAAAAGGCATATCCTGCAAAATCTCTTTTATCTGAAATTTTAACTCGTCTGAAATAGGTCCAAAGCCATTTCCCGTAAAAATATTGACCGAAAAGTGATCTGGCTTCACTTGTAATAAATAATTTTTCAAATTAACTATATCTTCTCTATTATCGTTAATTCCCTTTAAGAACAAGGTATAGATACTGAAATACCCGTTATATTCTCTTTTAAAGGTTTGGATTCCATTTAATATCTCTTCAATATTTGAGTTCTTATGACATATGCAGGACTGATAGAAATGTGTAGGGGATACCGAATTTAAATTTATAACTACTAAATCACAAATTGAAAGAGTTTTGCGGATGTAATTCTCAGAAAATAGTGAAGCATTTATATATACCCCTATTTTCTGATTTGGAAATGTGTCTCTTATCATATTAATTAAGCGTTGAAAGCTAAAGAAAAGGCTTATGTCATTAATCCCTTTTAGCCAAATATACTCAGGACTTTCTTTTTTAGTAAAATAATCCTTAATTTCAGAGAAGATTTCATCCGTAGGATAAATGTTATTTTGTTTATCCTCACACTCAAAATCAATTGGTAATACCGTTCCAAATTTAGGGCTATGCTGAATTTCTTTCAGATGAATATACCCCAACTTATCACCAATTTAAACTTTTTAATAATTGGATTGATTAGATGATTTTTTTTCATAAATCTCTTTATAAAATACTCCTCTTCTCTTTTCAGCAGAATTCAATTTCTCCCCACATTCCCTAGCTTTATTCGGTAGACCGAGTTTCTCATAGCAATTCGCCATTTTCTGATAAGTATGACATATATACCACCCATTCGGATCTAAACGTTCTGCCTCTTCTAATTTTTCTAATGCGTCTTCATATCTTCCAAATTCCATTAATATTTCACCGTAGGTATCATATGAATTACCATCTTGGGGGTCGATCTCTATTAGTTTTTTAATACTTTCAATAGCTTCTTCTTCTCTGTTTAATTTGGCCAAAATTAAAGCTTTATTATTATGTAAGTGTTTTTCGTTTGGAGCTTCCTCAATGACTTCATCAATTACTTTTAAACCTTGGTTAAAATCCTGGATTTTAAAGTAGATAAATGATTTTAATTTGTTAATTGAGATTTTTCTTTTAGGAAAGTCATTAATTATAGAATCCAGAAGCTTTAATGCTTCATTGTCTCTGCCATTCGATAGTAGAAAGAAGATCTTGGTTCTATAGAAATCAAAATCTTTATTATATAATTCGATCGCTTCTTCGATTACATCATATGCTTCTTCACTATTCCCAAGTTCGCGTAATATATATGCTTTAAATTGGATATAAATAGCTTGATTGAACATTATAGGTTCATAATGCATTGCCTTATCGATTAAGCCTTTAAAATTATCAACATTCGCTTCACTTATTTCCCAATCAAAGATTAAAGCATATCCAATAATAAAAGCTTTGGTAATATATGAAATTGGGTTATTTGGATAACTAACGAGACAGTGATTTGCAACTTTTAGAGCGTCTATGTATAATCCTTTAGTTAAATTTAGATAGACAGATATATATGCAAGAGAAGTATCTATAGTTGGATTCTCTTCATAAGGATTAATTACAAAGTTGATATCTTCGCGTATAACCTTTTCCGCATCCTTAACTCTTTTAGCTATGGCAAGGATCATCGCTTTCAATATTAATATTTCCTTATTTTCTGGCTTTAATTTAAGAATGGAATTTGCAAACTCAATATATTTATCGGGATGTCCATAATAAACTCCTTTTTCACACAACATAGCCAAAAATTTAGTTCGCAATAATAGGAAATCATTTGGAAAATTAGTTAACTCTTCTTCAATCAAGGCTAAAGCTTCTTTTACTTCATCCATCTTTATTAACGCTTGAGCTTTTTGGATTTTTAATAATTTATTTGATGTTCTCTTAAATCCTTCACTAAGAATATCTATACAGTCATTTAACCGATCCATCTTAAAGAGCGTAATTGCATTTAATAAATAACCGATATAACTCTCAGGATTAGTTTCTATTAAATTTTCTGTTAACCTCAAAGATTTATTGAACTTACCTGAAGATGTACTAATTAAATCTTCAATTATTAAACATTCATTCTCATCAAATTGGCTTTTATTTTCATTATACATGATTTCTGCTCTACTTAAATCTCCTTTTCTCAGTTCGACAAAGATTTGATTAAATATCTCTTGATTTATCGGTCTAATTTCTTCTTTAAGTTCATTATTTTCGATGTAATCCAATTTATATAAATAGTAGATATCTAACGCTTCAAACATGTTATGATCCAATCCATAAATCACTTCACCTGTATCTTCTTCTCGATTAGCTAGTAGAGTTGATAATGATTCGAATTCGTCTGAAATTGTTTGCCAAATTAAATTTTCTAGCTTATTATCATCACTAATTAATTTTTTTTCAGTTTCAATCGTATAGGCTAAATCTTTAATATACTCCGGTAAGAATTTTCTGAGTACGTCTTTTAATTCTTCATGAAATAAATTTGAGCAAATCTCATTTACAATTTGTTCGATAATATTTGAAATGGTTAACTCCGGACCGTTCTTAGGGATATTTCGATACAAGTTATTTAAATAGGTATAGCGGGTCATATAATCATCCACTATAGCCCGTAGCACTTTTTCAATCTTTTCTCCTGCCTGGAGGTAAAATATCTTATTTGGTGCAACCTCGAGCTTAAAAAATTTTGTATCATAAAATTCTTCTTCTACAATTTTTTCGATGAAAAAATCTAATGTTGTTTTCTTTAAATTGTATTCATGAGCAAATCGTTCGGGGGAAACATAGTCAGGATATTGGTCTGGATGATTAATTGATAAGAATAATAAAATTTTATTGAATGTCTCTTCCTCCTCTAATAAATTCTCAACTTTTGAATAATTTAATTTTAAAACATTGCTAAGAAATCTAAATTTTATCCCGTCATCATCTATTTCATATTTATCAAAAAATTCATTAGAAAAGTTCGTAAATTCTTGAATTCTTTTACTTTCTTCTTCCAATATCGATTGGCGATCTAATTCATAATCCTTTAATACCTTAAAATACTCCGATTTTCCTAATGGGGTTATGATGTATTCTTTGTTCTCGTTTCTGATTAAATCCTCGTCGGTTAATCGTTTTATATTTTTGGATAATGATGATTGGTTAATATTTAGGGGATCACTCGTAAAATCAGACCATCTACATGAGTCATTATTGTATAACATCCACAATATCCAGTGGTCATAATTTCTTGACTTAGTAATTATCTTAGGAGGATAATTGAGAGCACTTCCGCCCGTTTCTTTTAAGTAAAGTAATTCATTTAAACGAATTTTTCCTTCAGACGTTATCTCATATTTATTTCTTTCAGGTTTCTCAATATAACCTTGTCTTTTTAAAGTTCTTAGATAATTAGATAAGGTAGATTCAGGTATTAATTGATCATCCATATAATCTGTAAAATCAGACCATCCACATGAATCATTATTGCGCAACATCCATAAAATAATGAGTTCATAGTTCTTTTCGATAATCGAGGGTTGTAATATATTTTGGGGTGGATATATTAAATCATTTGATTTACTCAAACTTTATCACTTTAGCTCATAATCTATTAGTCTTATATAAAGAATATTAAAACTTCTTTTTAAACTTTACACTTCAAAAGTTGATATGAACTACGCCCGAAGTTCATACTCCAGCGAAAAGTCCGGAGTAAAAACCTATATATAAAGTAATTTCCTACTTAAAATTAACAACAACAAAAAAAAAAACGAAGAAAAAAAAGAGTTGAAAAAAAAAATGGTTCAAGTATTAGAAGAAGCCCAGAAAGAAGTTTTAATAAAATTCCTGGAAGCTGCTAAAAAAGAAAAATTAGATAAATCAAAAAATCAAACTATACAAGCAAAATTACGAAAAGTAAAAGGTTTTGCAAAGAAACGGGAATATGAAATAGACATTAAAAATCTTAAAAATAGATTAGATGCCCAATCATATGGGATAAATTTCAGGATTTATTAATTTTTTTTTTTAATTATATTCAAAAAACATCCTAAAAATAAAAATAAGAATACGAGAAAAAAATAAAAGCAAAAAACAAACACAAGAAAAGAGAGGAAAGAAAATGTATAAAAAATATGAGAAAAAAATTGATGTAAGAAATCTAATTTTATTGAATAATCCGGCATATAGAATCTATTAATTTCTATTTTTTTCTTTTTTAAATAAATTAAATACCAAAAAATAAAAAAAAATTCAAAAAAAACATGTGAAAGTGAAGTAATGATGGTTTTTGAAAAGTTAAAAAGTAGTATTGAGGCTATAATTTCCGTTTCTGAGCAGAAAGTACCACGCACATTTGAACAAATTTGTTTGGATAAATTGAAGGAAATTGGAATCTCAACAGCTTCAGAATGGTGTGCAGCGATGGGGCATATGCACCGAAGCTCACTAGCCAAGGTGATACGAAGAATACTTGCCAAAAATCCTGAAAAGCTCAAGGTATACTATAATATAACGCCTCGTCAATACGAAGTTGTATATTAAGATAAGCAATAATTTTTAAAATAATTAAAAAGAGGAAAGAATCTAGATGGGACAACAGATTTTAATTATATGGCTACCTGAATCTGCAGAAGCAGTTAAAATAAAAGAAATATTATCTCAAAAGCTTGATATAACCTCGGAGGATCTTCAATTAATTACCTTAAAAAACAAAAAAGACAATAAGAAATTAAAAAAGAGGTTAAACAAAGAGGTATTAAAATTATCGGGATCTTATGCCACCTTTCATGAAACTCTAATCAATCCTCGTGAAATTTCTCATAGCTACGGTTTCTATAATTATCCTCTAAGATTCTAATATTATACCCCTAAATTTATTATTTCATTCTCATTCTTGAAAAGATTGAAAGTACAACTCCAATAAAACCATATATTCCATTGAAAGTTGAGAGGAGTATTGCAAACAAATCATTTAAGGGGAGTCCTCCCATAAGATTCGTAATGATTAAGATAATTAATCCAATTAAGCCGACACCAATACCTAATCCTATTATAAATCGCCCAAGTCTATCAGGACCAAATCCTGCGATTAATGCGCCAATAATAACAGTAAGACCTCCGCCACCAGCAATAAAGCCAAGAACTATTAAAAGAAGGTTTATGAATTCAGCTGTTTCGGCTCCCATTAATCCCCCAATAAATGTTAGTAAGGTTCCTATAAAGCCAAGACTACCAACTAACGAGCTAAGGAGCATCAACCCTCCCCCGATGATACACAAGAATATCCAT
>SDNW01000099.1 GCA_004524725.1 Promethearchaeota archaeon | reverse complement strand
TTTTATCAAATTTAATCTTAAGACGGATTCTTTACAATTATAATTTTTCACTCATCCTATTTATACCTTTTAATTCTTGGGAGAAAAACAGAAAATTTAGTACCTTTCATCAATTGACTTTGTACCTCAACAGAACCACCATGGAGTTCAATTAATTCCTTTGCTATACTCAAACCAAGTCCTGTGCCGGGGATATCGCTCACTTTGTCGGATCTAAAAAATCTTTTAAATAAATGAGGTATATCCTCCTTTGCAATGCCAATTCCATTATCTTCAAAGGTAAATAGTACACCATCAATATTTTGTTTGTTTAAATACCCTCGATAAAAATCCAGCGCTTCAATTATTACTGTACTATCTCTCGCAGAATACTTTACAGCATTGTCGATAAAAATACGAAAGATCTGATCCAAACGCTTAGAATCACTCCATAGACTTAAATTGGGGTCAATATTCACCTTAAATGTTATATTTTTTTGTTTTCCGATTGGTTCCATTAATAATAATATTTCTTGGATGATATCATAAGGTTTTACGTCCTCCCATTCTAGAGTAATTTTTTTCTCATCAACTCTTGAAAGCATAAGAATATCATCTACTAAATTTTTAAGTAGGTAAATATTTTTGGTCATTCCTTCTTTTAGTTTTTGAATAATATCTTCTGTAAGCTCAGAAGAGTGACTATTTAAGAATTCGGTCGAGGTAACTAACACCGAGATAGGATTTCGTAGTTCATGTGAAACAGTAGAGACAAAGCGTTCTAAACGTTGCTTTGCTTTTATTCTCTCGGTGATATTTAACCCATAGATACTAATATAACCTCGATTTTCATTCACTATGAAAAAAAAAGTATACACGTCATCACCAATATTTATTTCTGCTTCTAGGTTTTTAGAATAGTCAAAACAGTCATCAATATAATGCTGCAAAATTTTTGGAATTAAATCTCCCTCTTCTATATTAAGTATATCTTGACTTGATTCATTTGCAGACATAACATGGAACCGATTTACTCTCAAAACGGGATTAGGATCTTCCAGAGGAAATCTTGCCATATCATCCAATCTTTCAGCCTTTATTTTTAATTCTTCTTCGCTTAACTTAAGCTTTCTAAAAAGAAGATCATAGGGCTCCTTTATTCCCGTTTTAATTAATGCTTTATACATATGATAAAATGCAATAATCTTAAATATATGACCGATTAAATTAAAATAACCATAGACGGAAGTATAAAATGTAAATGCGAGTTCCGAAATAATCATAGAAATAATAGAAATAATGATAAAAGAAAACACCCTTCGATTAAATTCATTCCTACGCATATACATCCAAACAAGCGAAATGAAAAAAATCGAATCAATGATATATTCACTAATAATTTTAAAAGGAGTTAATCTTTGAATCTCCTCAATATAACACACCGGAAACATACCTGTAAAAATAATTACTAATAGGATTGTTAAAAAAACTGAGTTTAAAACAACCAAATAATGTAAGTTGATTTTCTTTTTAAATAAGATTAAAGCTAATAAAAATGAAATCGCCTGCCAATATCTTGCCACAATCCAAAGTGAAGTAGGTAAATTGGAAGTAAAGCCAATAAAAATATTCATACCTGCATACGCCATAGTATGAATTAGATCTAAGATCCCTATAAATAAAAAAGAAACACCAATGATGAGAAAAAAGGATGTTTTAAGGTATTGTTTTGAATTCCAACCTACTACGAAAATTCCTACACTAATAATAATGGCGGAAAGTTCTGCGATTGTATGAAATAACAAGTAATTATAAAAGCTTGAAAAGTATATTAAAAGTAACAAGCTGCTGAAAACTATATATTCAATGATAGTGGTGTTTATATTAATAGTTGAACTTTCTCTTTTCTGTTCAACCATATATTATCATCAACATCTCTAGCGAATGATTAATTCTTTTTTAAAACTAGAGTGAATCGCTAATGAATATTTGCTTTTTGGAAAACAGTATAGATAGAGGTCTTTACAAGACTATATTTAAAATTAGAAGGTATATTGTCTTTAATCTCTTCTATAAAGGCATCTGCTTTCTCTTCATTAAATTCTTTATTAATCATACCAAGATCGGGGTCATACTTATGAAAAAATATGGAAAAATCGATATCGTATGTTTTCTTGCTTTCCTGAAGCTTTTCAATAACTTTCATTAAATATTGTGATGCTAACTCATATCTTTTATTATCTTGAATATCAATGACGAAAATTATTTTATCGACTCCTATTATATTTTTTTTAAAATTATCAATATAATCCGTTCTAAATTGCTGCTGACCACCAAAATCCCAAACATTAAATTTAGAGCCGTAAGCTCTAAAGGTTTCTCTACTTATTCCTTTTGTAGGTGTGATTGAGGAAAAAGAGGCGACATTTTTTATTCCTTTTAAACACAACACGATTGAAGTTTTTCCTCCTTTATCTAATCCCATAATGAGCATCTTTTTGATATTATTATTCTTAGATGCTTTCTCGTCCATTATTTTATCCTCTATCCAATTAAAAATTAAGGTAATATATCTCTCAAATCAGAATCAATAAAATCTTCTAATTTTTCTTTATTTTTTTGAATCACGAACGTATTAACTTCAGAAAGAAAATTTGAGGTGGCTGAATCCTTAATTGAATATAAATTTTCTTTATCCTTCTTTTCAAAAATAATAAGATTATTGGAAATTAAAATTTTTAAGTGTTGGGAAATAGTTGATTGGGATTTTTGCAATGTTTCTTGAAGATCAGCAGAAGTTCTTGGCTCTTTTTGCACTAGATATAAAATATCTAAACGCGTTTGGTCGGAAAAAGCCTTTAAAAATTCGCTGATATAATTACTTATCTCATTCATCAAAGATATACCGAATTTACTCTTAATATGCCTAATCTATATTATATTGTTATACCGTTATAACTCAATAATATGTATAAATTGCAAGTTTTTAGTTATTAAAACTTTCTCTAATTTTTTATAGATATTTCCTAAGCTTAATTCTTTAATTGTAGTTTTTCGTGATTTTTGAATAATCATTCGCTAGATGGAAATATTTATATATCGGCATATCGTTAATAATCAATAATACCAATAAATTACAAACATTACATTTAATATCTAAATAAATACTTGAGGGTTTAAACTATGGAAAGTAAAGTTTTCAAAATAGATGAAATTGATAAAAATATTATTGAATTAATCCAAAAAGAACCCACACTTACGCATACTGAAATTGCTAAGCGAGTAAATAGAAGTCAACCTACAATTGGGATGAGAATTAGAAAACTTGAAGATTCTGGCGTTCTTAAATTTCAAGCAGGGATTAATGTGAAAACAATGGATCTTATTCTTGCTCGAGTTGAGATTCAAACTTTAAAACCCTTAGAGATTATCGATCTAGTGAAAAAATGTCCCTATATGCTAAATGCTTTTCGTCTAAGTGGGTCATCTAATATAAGCGTATTTATAGCAAGCACAAAATTAGAACATTTAGATAATATTATTAATTGTCACTTCCGTAAAAATAAAAATGTTTTAAATGTGCATATGAATATCGTAACTGATGTTGTAAATGATTTTGTACTCCCTTTTGATTTTGATTATAGCAAATGTGATCATGATACATCAGGATGTTGTTGTGGCAAATGTATTACTAACTAATTTTATTTATTAATTATCTCTTTTTTTAGAAATATTTTTTAGGTAATCAATAATTATTTACCAAAGTTATCAATCTTAAACCATAAAAGTAGATCATCAGCATGTATCATAAGATTTCTTATACTCTATCCAGGCTTTTAACGTGCTCAATATATACATGTCGTTGAGCAGAATATGCTTACTTTGGCATAAATCTGCTGAATTGGTCTATTACAATGCCAGTGTATCCGAGGTTAAACTTAAACAAAAGTTTGACGGAAATAGTTAAGGAGGCGGCCTGCAGAGCCGTTATTCATGGGTGCAAATCCCATCACTGGCTTTTACAATCAATCAAGTGATAATTTATGCAGATCTATAATAGTCTAACATTTCAGAAGGAAATTTTCGAACCTATTAAGAAAAACGAAGTTAAGATTTATTGGTGTGGCCCAACTGTCTACGAAAGTCCCCATTTAGGTCACATGAAGTCTGCGGTGACGTTGGATCTTATCCATCGATATTTCAAGTTTAATGGATTTAAGGTAAAGCAAATAAAGAATTATACTGATATCGATGATAAAATCATCGCGCGCTCTAAAGAACTTAATCAAGATTATCAAGAAATAGCAGAGAAATACATCCAAGAATATGAAAAAATGATGGATGCCTTGAACATACTTGAAGATACAAAAAATCCACGAGCCACAGAAGTTATACCATTTATAATAAAATTTATTGAGAAGCTAATCGAGGAGAGCCATGCCTATGAGCACGGAGGTTCGGTTTATTTTGCGGTGAATTCATTTCCAAAATATAATTCAATAATGCAAAACATATCAGAAGAAGATCTCGATGAAGAGGAAGATTATTCATCCGATCAAGATACGGCATACGGCCAGGATAAGCGCGATCCAAGAGATTTTGCTCTTTGGAAAAAGATGAAAGAAGGGGAACCATATTGGGATAGTCCTTGGGGCAAAGGGCGACCTGGATGGCACATCGAATGCTCAGCTATGGTTCTGAATTTCCTCGGAGAAACTATCGATATTCATGGAGGAGGACAGGATCTTAAGTTTCCCCATCATAGAAATGAGATTGCTCAGTCAGAATCTTATACGGGTAAACCATTCGCTCATTACTTTGTTCATAATGGTTTTATAAATGTGAATGACGAGAAGATGTCAAAAAGCTTGGGAAATTATTTTCTGATCTCTGAGATCATTAAGCAATACGATCCAATGGTGGTTCGATGGTTTTTACTTTCCAGTCATTACCGGAGCTCGATAAATTATTCCTTAGAAAACATGGACCAAGCGAAAAAATCTTACAATCGGTTGATTAATACTATAAAACAAGTAAATGAGATTGAGTATTTAAACGGGGAAACTAAAGCAAGTGAGGAGTTGATAGATCAAATTTCAAATACTCATTCTAATATATTAAAAGCCTTAGATGATGATTTAGACACGCCTACAGCCATTGCAGAGCTTTTATCATTGTTTAGAGAAATAAATAAAGTAATTCTTCAGAAAGCTAAACCTGTTACTCAAAAATTTAAAGAAACTTTTTTTGAATTTATCGATGAAATAGATGCTTTATTTGGTATTTTTCCTGATCTAAATTCGAGGATTTCAAAGATTTCGGGAGTTTACACTACGGAAGCAAGGGAAACGATAAAAGGATTAGTACATATACTACAAGAAACGAGAGAAGAGCTTCGGAGAAGGAAGATCTTTGATCTTAGTGATGAAATTCGCAACAAGCTTAGGGAACTTGGTATTGATATTGAAGATAAAAAAATAAGTTAACCTTTTCCTTTTTTTAAATTAAATAGAAATTGGATGATATATTAGTTAAAATGACTCATACTCCTAAAAAACCGAATGTGCTGATATTTTCTCCCCATATTGATGATGTGGAATTTGGGATACCTTTTTTTTACGTAAGAGTGCTTCAATTAGGTTTTAAAGTTACTGAGGTGGTCATGACCAATAGTGAATTTGGTACCCACAAACTTGAATTTAAAGGAAAGCGACTTAGACAGATTAGGATTCATGAGTTAAAAAACAGTGTTAAATTATTTCATGAATATACTCAGAATCGTACTAACCTAATTTATTTAAATTATATTGATGGTCATTTACCTGTAAGTAGAAAAACTATAACTCAAATTTCGGATATAATTAGGGAAGAAACTCCTAAAATCATTCTTGCTCCCGATCCTTGGTACAGCCTTGATCATCATCCAGATCATATACATACGGGAATACTGGTCTTTCTTGCTCTCAGAAAAATAAAAAGTGCCTACTTCCCAAAAAAGATTTATTATTATTATACATATAATTCGAACCAATATTTCCGAGTTCACTGGAAAGATAAAAATATCATATATAAGGCTTATAACTGTTTTCAAAGTCAGGTTACTCCACTCCAAAGGAGATATCTTAAATTAATCTTTTTGTATTTATATTGTCGAAGATATTATAAATCAGGTTTTTTTACAGAGAATTTTAGGGAACAATATATCAAACATAATAAAATAGAGCATCCAAAAAAGATGAATTTGCTCGAGAAAATTAAGTATCATTTCTATAGAAAGTTAACCCTCCCCAAAGTGCAAGAATTCCATAATCTTACGCCTAAAGAAATAGGGTTAGCGTAATTCAAAGAGAAGCTTCACTGCTAATTACATTTTCATTATCATCATCAAATCGTTTGTAGTGTTTAAAGAGGATAGGTGCTAGTTTGACTTTATCGGTTGTTGAAACGGTCAATACCTGATCCTCCCCTGCATGGAGCACGAGTACATATCCCTTCTTTCCTTTAACATATGCTTGTTCCATCTCGCCAAGCCCCATTTCAGAAATAGCGCGTTCGCTAAGAGAACATAATGCCGCAGTAATTGCAGCAAATCGCATATCATCAACGTATGGTGGCAATACAGAGGCAAGAGCTTGACCCGTATCTGCTGTTATTTGAGCTGCTTGAATATCTTTCACATCATCCATTACATTCTTCAAGAGTTCCTCCAATGAAGATTTAAACTCTTTTTTTTCTTTCAAAAATCGCATGGTATTAGATAAATATGATGATGAAAAGCTTAATCCTTCTTAAGAGAGTAAAAAATATAAAGTTTAGTATCAAATTGAAAATAAATTAAATGATGAAAATTGACCAAAATTTCACTACTATCATATTTCAGAAATAACTATTTTGATTAAATAAGATCTTAAACGATAAAATATAAAAAGGAATTATAAAAAATTAAGTTCCATTAACCATTTTTACTTTTGGAGCGTATACGTCCTGAACCTCGTAATTATTGAAGTTAATGCTGTAATGATCACGCCAATATGCTTTCACTTCGGAAAGCATAGCTTCCATATCACTATCTTTCACCTTGCCTTCGGTTTGGAGTAATGTACCCATCGGTGAAGCCATAATCTCGCCATCCTTCACTACAATCTGCCCATCTTTAATAGTATATGAAGCTTGCGTAAACGCTTTTTCTATTGCGTGACCGTCCATTTTCTCTGGATCTAATTTGAAAATAGATACGTCTCCAATCGCACCAACGCCCAAATGACCCCGATCCTTTAACCCTAAACATTTTGCCGTCCCTGCTCGAGTGACAACACATAAGTCACTTATGGAATATTCATAATCTATATCCTTTAAGTGTGTTTGCGTTTCTGCTTTCTTCGCACATTGGTTAAGTAAAATATCGTCCCTTATCTTTTTGTCCATTAACCAACTGAATGCTTTTGGATACGCCGTAAATGGACCGCCATTCGGATGATCAGTAGTAAAAAATATTTGATATTTATTTTTCATCAATAATAATAACTCTAACCCAATTGCCCATTGGATGGCATTCACTGCAACTTTCGGGCTAAAGAAATATGGAACAATTCCAGACCCTGATTCACCTTCTACTTGACCGTTAATCCATTTTACTCCTGGTTTTGCGCCCCATGGACTCATTCCGCCAAGATGATGCAGAGCAAATTCCCATGGCCCATCTGCAGTCATTGTAGTAGTTGCAGCTTCTCCGAAAATAACTTGACCAACATCTATTGTTATATGTTTATGTGTATTTAGATATTCAACTACTTCAGCGGCGGCTGATTCAAAATTCCCCCAATTAGTACCTCCATATGCATTAAACTGACAATGAGTTATGTGCATTATAGAATCTCTATGCTTCTGAGGATTTATTTTCTCTACAGTATCCATAGTTGCCAGAGTATGCTTTACATTTCCTGGATGTCCTAGATTGTTACAATGAACATGAATTGTGTGGGGTAGTCCTATCTTTTCATTTGCCTTTGCTAATCCTTCTACAATTTCTCTTGGAGTCACTCCAAAATG
>SDNW01000001.1 GCA_004524725.1 Promethearchaeota archaeon | reverse complement strand
TTTGCTGAAAGTATTATCCAGAGAGAAATGGAAATGTTCGGCGATATTCAAATGGAAAATCCTAAATTCCTTGAAGTCGTTAAGGACTTTCAATCTTTAATTAATGAGTATAAAATTACAGTTGAAAACAAGGATAAAAAGAAATTTAATGAATTGTTTTCTAATGCATTAAACTATTCGAAAAATGACATTCATTTTGAGAGCTCATATGAATATTTTTATGAGTTTATGAAAATTTTAAAAAAAGGGGAAGAATAAAAAATAGACTATTTTATTCCACATTTACACCACAGAATGGGCAAAACTTTCTTTCTCTAGCATCAAGTTCTGTTCCACAGTTATAACAAAATTTAACGTTCTCTTCAATTTTAGTTACATATACATAATTTTGCATCTTTTTACTCGTCTCCTCCACCGAAGCCAGATTTTGCTCATTCTGATATTCAAGCAACATTGGTTTGCAAATGGAATTGCAATGGATGCAGCGGTTTGATTTTTTTTCATAATATACCACAAGATATATTAATACGCCTAATCCTGCTGTAAAAATGAATAGAATTATAATAATGCCGATATCTAAATCCTCTCTTTTAGTTAAAACGTTTGCTTGACATTTTTCACAATACATATTGCTCAATTTACTAACCTTTTGATAAATCTATTTGTATATTAATCTTTAAAGAATAAAATAAATTGATAATACAAAAATAATTCTTAGTCCAATTTTTTTATTAGGGATTAAAATCTCAAATAACTAAAATACACTAATTAAAAAAGTGCACTTCAAATAATTATTTTTAAAAGTATAAATATAAAATAGCTTAGAGGATTTACAACGGAAACTATAAATTCCTTCCAAGTATACGGTCAAGGAGCCAAGGGCAATCTAAATATTCTGGTAGATGGGATCTGGATTGACAATAAGAGAGTCTACTTTCGAGTGTTAAAAATACTCTCAAAAGAAAGAAATCATTTGAGAAAAGAAAATCAATCTAATGTCTATTCAATTGATGAAAAATACTTATTTAGTATTAGAACTAGACTTTATTTTTAAAAATGATTTTTTGATTATACTTTCGTTCCACAATTGGAACAAAACCTATCATTCGATGATTCTAATTGTTCTCCACAGAAGGGACAATATTTAGAGTTATTACTTTCTATTGCTTCTAATTTTTGTTGTGGTTGTGGTGTAATTGGTTCGATTAGATGCGAGTATTGTGGCGCTCTACTTAAAACCCTCGCATTACAGTGAATACAACGATCTTCGGATTTCGAATAGTATATTATTAAATAAATGATTAAACCTATGCCCCCTGTAAAGCATAAAAGTAGTATTGCCACCCCCCAATTAATTTCTTCTCTTGTAAGAAGTACATCTTGTTTACATCTTGGGCAATAGCCAGTTGGATTTCTACTTTCCACTTTCATTCAACACCTATTTAAAATCTTATTTAATAGTATTTATATGGTTGTTATTACTTAAATATGATTTTCTTTAGCCAATAATGAGAAATATATTAAAAATCCGCTTCTTTATTATTATTTCGAAAGAAATAATTAATATTTTAAAGTAGTTATACCAATAACTCCTAATAGATTCTATATCATATACAAAGGTTTGGTTTTTAAAATTGACTCAAAATTCAATTTTTATCGTCTTAGATGGAATTGATGGAAGTGGAACTACAACTCACTCTAGTCTTCTTAAAGGATTTTTAGAAACTAGAGAATTCAAGGTGTATTTAACCCAAGAACCTTCCAATAGTGAAATAGGATTATTACTTAGAAAATATTTAAAAAACAAAGGAATTCCTCCTATAACCGATGCATTACTATTTGCTGCTGATAGAAGTCTCCATTATCACAAAGAGATTAAAGAAAAGCTAGATCAAGGTTTTATTGTTATTTCCGATAGATATATTGAATCTTCTATTATCTATCAATCTTTACAATCAGATTTGATCTCAATTAAATGGGTGAAAAATATTAATAAGTTTGTTGGAATTCCTGATCTGACTATAATCTTAGATATTGATCCAAAAATAGCTTTAGCACGAAAAACACAACAAGAATTAGAGAAATTCGAAGATACACCCTTTTTAGATAAAGTAAGAGCACTCTATTTGAAACGTGCTAAGAAAGAGAGCTATTTTGTAGTAAATTCAAATGAAATTATCGAATTTGTTCAAGATAAGATTCAAAAAATTGTTCTTCAAAAATTAAAGGAGTAAATCATTGATTCTATCATGGAAATAGACAAATTCATCTTCAAGAAAGAGAGAATTTATAATTACGTGAAAAAATTTTGTTTTCCACGATTAGCTGGTACTGCTAATGAAAAAAAAGCAGTTAAACTTACAATAGATACCTTCAAAGAGATTGGATTCCCCGGTTCTCAAATTAATAAAAGAGAATTTGAATTCTCCGATTTTTATTCTACTTCTCTGATTAAATTGGTCATGGTGTTAAATTTGATTTTTAATTTAGTATTATTATTACTCTTCTATATTCATGTTTTCTTAACCATCGCAGTCATAGCAATAATGGCTTTAATTGTTTCTCTAATCTTTAAAGGCTTACGCTACCCTGAAAAACGAGGCTTCTGGGGAGAATATTTTGGCAACATTTACAGCGCTACCAATGTGAGTGTTAAAATTCCTTCCAAGGAATTATCAGAAGAGCAAGCTGGAAATATTATCATTTCAGCTCATTTAGACAGTAAATCCCAAACCTATAAGACGTTTTGGAGGATTAATTTTTATAGATTATGGTTATACTCAGGTTTATTTCAAGCTTTTTTCTACATCATTTTTGTACTAAATGTTTTTTCATTAATTAAGGTTGATCCTCGGTTCATTTTATACGGATCCTGGATTTCTGTTATTCTGATTTCGCTTTCGAATATACTTTTGATGTTTCTAAATACTCATAATAAATCCCCTGGAGCATTAGATAACGCTACAGGAATGTCAATCGTATTTGAATTGAGCAGCTTTTTTAGAGAGAATCCACTGAATAATTTCAATATATGGTTTTGCCAATTTTCAGCAGAAGAATTAGGAACTATGGGTTCTCGCATATTTGTTGATGATCATGAAAGTGAATTTGTAAAAGGTCGTATCTTTCAATTTAACTTTGATATAGTATCTTGCGCTAACCATAGATTAAATCAAATCGAATACTTTAAATCTTATGGAATTTTTCCGAGGAAAAAGATTGCCCCTCTTTTAAGTAAATACATTAATTTAGCGGCGGATAAAGATAATATTGAAATAAAAGGATTTCATTTAAGTACGGGTGCTCATACAGATTCCGTGCCTTTTCATTTACGGGATTATGATGCTATTGACATTACCACTAGAGCAGGTGCCCTATATACCCATAGTGAAGATGATTCCCTAGATAAAGTTGATCCTAAAATTCTAATTCAAACTTGTAAGTTGTTTAAAAAAGTTATATTGTTGATGGATAAAGATTATTATAATTTATGTGATAATTAAGAACTTGTGTGATGTAAAATGAGCTATACTATTGCTGAAAAAATATTAAAATCCCATTCAACTGAAAATAAAGTGTTTCCAGGGCAGTATATTGAAGCAGAAATTGATCTTATAATGGTTCATGAACAATTAGGCGGAAGAATTCATGAAGAATACGAAAAATTGGGACTCAGTGAAGTTTGGGATCCGAATAGGATATTTTTCATTTTGGATCATTGGGTTCCTGCTCCAAGTGTATCGGCAGCACAAATGCATAAAGATTGTCGTAATTTTGCTAAAAAATACAAATTTATCCACAATATGGGTATGGATAAAGGGATTTGTCATCAAGTATTACCAGAACTGGGTTTTTCACGCCCAGGAATGCTAATCGTCGGCTCAGATAGTCACACGACTACTTATGGAGCTTTTAATTGTCTGTCAACTGGAATTGGTGCGACTGATGTAGTCATGGTGTTTGCTACGGGATTACTATGGTTCAAGATCCCAGAATCATTTAAGGTTAATTTATCGAATGAGTTAGGCAAAGCGGTTATGGCAAAAGATTTTATTCTCACTTTTATTGGTAACATTTCTACCAAAGGAGCATTATATAAATCACTTGAATTTCACGGAAATGGTATAGAAAAACTATCCATTGATTCAAGAATGACAATCTCAAATATGGTAGTAGAAGCTGGGGCTAAATTTGGTGTGTTTCTTCCTGATAGGAAATTAGAATATTGGCTATCCAAAAGAACAACTATACCATATACGTTGGTAAAACCAGATAAAGATGCGGAATATGAGGAGGTATTTGAATACAATTTATCCGAGATTACTCCAGTAGTTGCTAAGCCCTCCAATCCCGATAATCTAGCGTATATAGAAGAAGTTGAGGGATTAAAAATTGATCAAGCTTTCTTAGGGAGTTGTACGAATGGAAGGATGGAAGATTTACGTATCGCCGCCCAAATTATGAAAGGAAATAAAGTTAATTCAAATATTAGAATGATAATAACGCCTGCCTCTACAGAGATTTATTTACGTGCTCTAAAAGAGGGTTTAATCGAGATATTTTTAAAATCTGGGGCAATTGTGACAAACTCTACCTGTGGAGCATGCATAGGGGGTCATCTTGGTGTGTTAGGAGAAAATGAAATTTGCATTAGCAGCACCAATAGAAATTTTACAGGAAGGATGGGCGATCCCTCTTCACAAATTTATTTAGCCTCCCCCGCAACAGTTGCAGCATCAGCCTTAGCTGGCAAAATTGCAGATCCAAGGGAGGTATACTCATAATGGAAATTATTGAAGGATGTGTCTATCTCTTAGGGGAAAATATTAATACAGATGATATTGTTCCGAGCCACACACTTACATTGAGGAATTCAGACGAGATGGCTAAACATACCTTAGAATTCATCGCTCCAGATTTTGTAGAAAAAACTGATAAATTAAACATCATCATTGCAGGCAATAACTTTGGAACTGGAAGTTCTCGTGAAGAAGCTGTGAATGTGTTTAAGATTCTTGGAATTAAAGCTATAATCGCAAAATCTTTTGCGCGTATTTATTTTAGAAATCTCATTAACAACGGAATCCCTGCTATTGCAATAAATTGGAAAAATACAGATTTTAAAACCGGGGACGTAATAAAAATCGATCTTAATAATGGAATAATTAAAAATCAAACTCAAAAATGCTCTTTTGAATTTTCAAAACTCCCTCCCTTTTTAAGAGAGATTTTAGAGGAAGGTGGAACCATTAAGAAATTACAAAATCAATTCAAATTACATTAGATTATACAATTCTTCTTTAATTTTTTCTATTCTTCTCTTGGACTTTATAAGAATCTTTGTCTTTCCATATTTGCTAAACCATTTTTGAAAGCGTTGTTCAATAGTAACTTCTTTAGTTCCAGCAGTAAGTTTATCAGCTAAACAAATAATTTTTTCTTCAATGGATTCAGGAAGATAATCTCTTTCTGGGAAATTTAAATAACTCGCATCCTCTTTATCTAACCCTCCTAAAATATGAGTCTCACAAATTCGAGAAAGATTACTCGGGTATCCTTTATCTCTCAATATTTCACCCCCAATTATTGCATGCTTAAAACCATGGGTTTGAGATCTGCCTATATCATGTAATAACGCCCCAATCTCAACTAAGTCAAGATCAACCTTTGATTTCTTGATTTTATAAGCAATTTCTAATGCTTTATCTGCCACCTTTAACGAGTGCCGTCGCACTTGATAGGGAACCTTCAATTTCTTAAGAAGATCAAAAGCCTCATCTCTAGAGGGGAGTTTTTCATGATTTACCATTAAAATTTATAAATTAACATATGCTTTAAGGTTTGGTTATGAAAAGACATTAATTCTCTTAGACTTAACTGTAGTTTAATAGCTATTTTCATATGGACCACTAATAAACCCACCAAGAATTCCACCAGCTAAAGCTCCTAAAATTGCAGTTAATATACCGCCAATAGTGGCTGACAATTGTGCTCCTTGAAACAGAGCCATTAGATCTTCTCCGGAAACTACACTGAGCAAAATCCAAATTAAAACATCAGTAATTATTACAATTGAGCTTGCTATTAATCCTCTCTTTAATCCCTTGGAAATCGTACCACTTAAAAATCCAATCAAGATACTAGCTAATAATTGTGGGGAGAAAAATTCAAAAAATGAAGGTGTTTCTAGGAAAAATGAGATTAAATCAAATTTAAAATTTGCTCCTATCATTAATATTACGACTTTTAAGGGATCCGAAGCACTAAATAACTGGATTTGGAGGATGATATCTTCCATAGTAAAGAAAAATACAGTAAAGAAACTAAAAGTCACACTAGCTATAATTCCTATTAATAATCTATAAGAAACCATTATTATAATCCTAATTTTGTGAGTTTATTTCAAATTACAAAAATAGAGAATATAACTATCTTAAATAATTGGAATATATTAAATCTTTAGTTATAAGCGAATTAGCAGATTTCTTTTAATAAAATATTAAAATTATGAAGTTTTATTTACATTAATTACAGTCATTAATGTGATAAATTAACTATATCAAAATCTGGGTTGATACCTTGGCTAGAAAGAAGAAAAAAATAGAAGAGCAAGAAAAGGAAGAAGTAGACGAGGAAGAAGATTTAAAGCTCTCAGAAGAGTTGGATATTGATTTTGAAGAAGATTTTGAGGAAGATCTTGATTTAGAAGAGGAACTTGATTTATTAGATACTGAAGATTTAGAAGCGGGATTAGCTCCCAGCGAAACGATCATTGATAAGGATGAAGAAAAGAAGCAACTTTATCTTAGCTGTGGAATCCATATCGGAACAAAATTATTAAGTGGTGACGCTCGTCGATTCATTTATCGTCAGACAAACTATGGCTTATATGTTATCGATCTGACAAAGACAGATGAGCGATTAAATATTGCCGCCAAATTTTTAAGCAAATATATAGAGGAAGGAAGTGATCGAATTATTGTCACTTCTGTAAGAAGATATGGAAAAGAACCCGTTAAAAAATTCTGCGAAGTGCTAGGGTGCAAAGCAATCACCGAACGATTTATTCCCGGATCGCTAACTAATCCACTTATAGATGATTATATTAAAGATGCATCTGTAGTGGTAATTGTTGATCCTCATGCGGATAAAGTTATACTAAGAGAAGCAAAACTCGCGAGGATTCCAGTCGTTGCTTTGTTTGACACTGATGATACTTTAGATGGAATTGATTTAGCAGTCCCAGCAAATAATCGTGGTAAAAAAGCCTTAGGTTTGGCCTTTTGGTTATTAGCTAGACAGATCCTTATGGAGTTAGGTAAAATTTCAAGTGAAGAAGAATTTAAATATACTCTTGAAGAATTTACTTCAAAAATCGTTCCAATGTATCGCCAAGAATAGATATAGACAATATCTTATTATCTATAATTTTCTTCATTATTTGGATTTTGAAGTTAATTTTTCTGATTGATTTTCTTTTATTCTATGAATAGCAAATTTTTAATCAAATATCATTTATCTTTACATAAGAGAAAATTAAAATAATAATTGAAATATCAATGAAAAATCGCGTAATTGCTTTTGCTGGAAAAGGTGGTGTGGGGAAAACAACATCATTAGCTTTATTTCTTAAATATCTTCTTGAGAGAAATAATAAAGACATTTTAGTTATTGATTCTGATCCAGATGCTAATGTGGCGGATGTTATTGGGCATGAGGTTCAGTTTTGTGATACTATTGGAGGAAAAATGAAAGTCTTAAAAGATAAGATCCAAAGTATGAAACTGTCGCCAAATACGCCTAAAGGGCAATTAATTGAGTCTGATGTCTATAATTGCTTGATAGAAATGGATGATTTCGATCTATTGGAAATGGGAAGGCAAGAAGGAGAAGGTTGTTATTGTTTTATTAACGATGTATTAAAAAAAGTCATAGATACTCTTTCAAAAAACTATGATATTACATTACTTGATTCTCCAGCTGGTTTAGAACATTTTGCACGAAAAACGGGAAGAAATGTAACTGATCTTATTATTGTTTCTGATCCGTCAAAAATGGCGTTGCATACCTTAAAACGCATCCTTGAGATTACTGATGAGTTGCAATTGAAGTTTGAAACTATTTGGGTACTTGGAAATAGATTTCCAGAAGATCTACAGATGATATTAGAAAAAGAAATTATTGAGACCAACCGAGAAAATGTAAAATTACTTGGTTTCATATCAGGTAATGATGAAATCGCTAAAATCAACTTAACTGGAGGGAATTTATTAGAAATTTCAAGTCAAAATACCTCCTATTTGCAAGCCAAAGAAATCTTTAGTAAAGTAATCTAAAATTTCTTTTTCTGTTCAATTAAGTGAAACGCAATCATTAAAATTCCATTCTTAATTCTTCTTTTTAGAGAATTTATAAAAATATTTTAGAAAGGTAATATGAAATGGTTCGATATACTGGTGGAGAAATAATTGCTAAGTATCTAATAAAAGAGGGAGTAAAATATGTTGTTGGTATACCAGGTCATGGGAATCTCCCTTTAGTTGATGCTTTTTTTAAAGATAAAGATAAATTAAAATTAATCCAACCAAAGCAGGAAATGTCAGGAGTTCATTTAGCGGTTGGATATTATAGAATTACAGGACAACCATTATGTGTCTTTACATCAATTGGTCCTGGAGCAGCAAATACCGTAATTGGCTTGGCTGATGCCTTTGTTGATAGCTTTCCTGTTTTATGTCTCACGGGTGACACCCATACTCATATGCGAGGGAAAGGAGTGTTGCAGGAGATTGAACGAAAGAGCGATTCTGATTTCCCTCGGATTCTCGAACCCATAACAAAAAGAAGCTGGCAAGTATCCCATCCCAATCAACTATCCTCAATTATGCAACGAGCATTTAATCAGATGTTAACCGGAAGAAAAGGGCCAGTTCATATAGATTTACCAATGGATATTCAAGCTAAAGCTATTGAAACTGAAATCCCAGAACCAAATAAGAGAAGAGCGGGAGGAAGAATACTAGGAGATCCAAAATTAATAAATGAAGCTACCAACTTACTAACAAATGCTAAAAGACCCGTTTTATTTCTAGGTGGAGGAGTCCTCGCATCTGAAGCTTCAGAAGAAGTTAAGGAATTAGCTGAGATGATAGGAGCTGCAGTTGTTGTAACAATGATGGGTAAAGATGCTTTTCCAAATGATCATCCACTTTTTTGTTGGTCTGCGGGTTCTAAAGGAACTAATGTTGGATTGAACATGACAACAAAAGCAGATGTGATCTTAGCGGTTGGATGTAGGTTTGCCGATGAAACTGCAAGTTCTTACAAACAAGGAGTAAGCTTTTCAATTCCACCTACTAAATTGATTCAAATCGATATTGATCCTCATGAGGTTGGAAAAAATTATCCAGTCACCGTCGGTATTTATGGAGATGCTAAAGCATGTTTGAATCAAATTGTTGAGAAACTGAAAAATGATCATTATTCAAAAAATTATGAAAACACAAATTATTTTGAAGAAATACAAGAAGAGAAACGTAAATGGTTTGAATTTCTGAAAAAAAATCGAGATGATTCAAAAGTACCTGTTATGATATCCACCGTACTTCAAGAAGTGAGAAGGTTTTTTAAAAGGGATGCAGTTATTGTTACTAGTTCTGGTAATGTGCAGGCACAAATGTTACAAGAGTTAGAATTTTATAAACCAAAAACGTGTTTAACCGCGGGAGGTTTTTCCACTATGGGCTATTCTGTTCCCGCCGCTATCGGAGCAAAACTAGGATCCATTGAAATTGGTAAAGCTGATCGTGAAGTCGTCGCGCTTGTTGGAGATGGAGATTTTATGATGACAATCTCAGAATTATCAGTTGCTGTTCAACTTGGCCTTACTAATATCTTCTTTATAGTGTTAAATAATTATGGATGGATTGCGATTAAAGACTTACAGCAAACTGCTTTCGGAAAGGATAGAGGCTATGGGACTGCTTTTGAGGATATTGAGGGAAAAGCGTACTCACCTGATTTCGCAAAAATTGCTGAGGGTTTTGGCTGTTATTCCGAAAAGATATCAAAACAAGATGAAATATTACCAGCATTAGAAAGAGCTAAGAAATCAAGAAAACCTTCAGTAATTGAAATTCTGGTCAATCGAACCTATCCTTTTACAGGATCTCCCGCTGTTGGATGGTGGGATGTTCCTATTCCCGAATACTTAAAGGAACGAAGAAGCATATATGAGCAAGAAATTAAACAAGAAAAATTATAGTTTTAACTAAGTTGAAATATTTGATGAAAGATTTCAATAGTATATTTGAAAAAAATAAAATTAAATATATTCAATTTCATTTCACTACAATTTTGGGTAAATTTAAATCTGTCGAATTTCCCGCTAAAATTTGGGACGAAATGAAAGAGGGTACGGGTATTGACGGTTCCAGTTTAGGTTTTTTAAAAGCTGAGCAAAGTGATATACAAATTATCCCTGATTTAGATACTTTTCGTATTATTCTAAGCAAAATCCAAGCTCCATGGGACACTCGAACAGGGAGTTTTATTTGTGACATTACCGATAATAAAGGTGAGCCATATTCAACATGTCCACGTGGTATATTGAAAAAACAGCTTAATATAGCAGAGGATCTAGGTTACGAGTTTATAACACGGCCAGAATTAGAATGGTACTTCTTAACAAAAAAATTAGAACCAGCAGATAATGGAAGTTATATGGATTTATATCCCAAGGATAAATTATTTTATTTAAGACGTAAAATATCTGACAGCCTATTAAATGCAGAAATCGGCATTAAAACGATACACCATGAGGTAGGTCCTGGACAACATGAAATCGAATTTCTCCCATTAAATGCTTTACACCAAGCAGATAATGTCCAAATTACAAAAAGTTTTATTAAAAGAGTAGCCTATGATAATAAAGTTATCGCCACCTTTATGCCTAAGCCTTTATCTTCGGAAGCGGGAAATGGATTACATATTCATCAGTATCTTACTAGAAATGGATTGAATATATTTTCTGATAAAGAAAATGGAATAAGTGATACACTTCGATATTATATCGGAGGTATTCAGAAATACATTGATGCGTTTTCATTAATTCTGAATCCCATAACTAATTCTTATAAAAGGCTTATTCCTAATCATGAAGCACCGATTTATGATACATGGGGGATTGCAAATAGAACTGCCTTAATTCGAGTACCAGGGTATGAAAAAAGCGCTAGATTAGAATATCGCGCTGGTGATGCTGCGATGAACATCTATTTAGGAACTGCCGTTTTACTCGCTGCGGGATTGGAAGGAATTAAAAAAAAATATGAACCAAAAGAACCAGTCAACATTAACGTAGATGATTTAACAAATGAAGAACTAAAGAAACTAGATATCAGAGAATTACCTAGAAATTTAGAAAAAGCATTGAAAGGTTTTGAAAAAAGCGACTTTATTAAAAAAGTATTAGGTAAAGAATTAAGAGAATTATTTGTAAAAATAAAAAGAAAGGAACTTGAAGATTATGAAGAGGCACTTAAAACTGGAAATGAACGAAATTGGGAAATTGAAAAGTATCTTGATTGCTAATTTTTCAGTTAATCAACATTTCACATTATAAATTGAGAATTTTTTATCTAATTTTTCTTTGAGTGATTCAGTAAAATCAAACTCGTTTTGATGTAAATTAAATATAACGTTGTCTATCTTTTTTTGTTCATCTTCATAGTTATACTGATAATCATGCTTTAATTGGGCTATAATTCTTTTTACATATTTTTCAACTAGATTTTTTGTTTTTAAGTCAGGCAAGATGATAGGTAAGGCATGAATACCAGACAACTGGATACTATTCGTATTATTAATGATTCCTTTTGCAAGATAATTATATAGTGAACTATTTAACAAACCTAATGCATATTCAATAGAGATATTTTCATCTAAAATTATACACCCAATAGCTTTATTTGAATCCCAATAGCATCCTTTCGGCATATAGCGTGCCGCTAATCTCGAACTCACGCCACTAATTACTATTCCTTCCCTTTCAAATGGAACATTCTCTGGAATATCATATACTTTTTTGGCACTTTCCTTCCAATCCAGAGCTTCCATGATAGGTCGATAATATTGTTCAGCTCCGCCACGCTTCAAATAAGGCTTCCAAGTTTCGAGTTCTAATTGATTTCTTGGGATTATTTTGTAATATTCCTTTGAGTTCTCTCCTTTAACTTTTCTTTTTTTGAATATTTTTGCTAAAAACGTCCCTTCAATAGCAGCGATGTACTTTTTATTATTATGTGTATGCATTCCAATGTATCCCCTCATATATTTCTCAAGTTTTGGTGCTTTTTCAAAGAAATTGATAATTTGGGGTTCAATATCAGTGTAGAAAATATTAAATGGTAGCGATTGATAATTTCTTTGAGAAAATCTTATGATTTTTTTTGGATTATTATACTCATCTTCGTTCTTTACACGATCTACTACCCTTATTGGATTGTTCAATCGTTCTTCACCCTGATTTTTATTTGAGCACTTAGTGAGAACAATAATAGCTGGACTTGTACTCACATTTTGATTCGAAAATAAGTCTTGCGGTGCTAGTAAAAGTTCATCTATTAAGCAATTTCTAAGAATGAACTTTCTTAACTTTTGATGCGTCCGTAGCGTCAAAAAGGAATCACTGGTAATAAAAGCCATCTTTCCCCCTTCTTTTAATCGCCATATACTATTTACTATGAACATAGAATAGGTTTCATGAGAATTTATTTTACCATATATTTTTCTTAACTTATTCCTATTTTCTCTCACATAACTACTGGACTTATTCAAATATGGCGGATTTCCAATTATAAAATCATAACGATTATGATCAGTTTCGGTAATAGATATAAGTGTGTCTTTTCGTTCGAAATGAATTCCTAATGCTTTTAGATTATCCTCATATTGAGAACTTATATCATAGGCGTGGATTTGCTTCCTATTTATTCCTTTTTTCATTAAAAGTTTAATAAAGATACCTGGACCTGCACAAGGATCTAAAATTAATTGATTTTGATGAATGGTACCTAATCTACTAATTATATAATCTGCTGTTTTAAAAGGGGTAGTAATAAGGCCAAGTTCCTTTTCATTGAACTTAATCTGCATTTAATTTATCAAATTCTTTTAAATTATCAATAATAACTTCGCATAAATCTTTTAAAAGTTTTGGATCTATTTTATCAATCGTATCATCTTTGGAGTGCATAAACTCATAAGAACTTAAATCTCCAAATTCTATTCCGGGATAAAACTTCTTTTTAAAAAAATAACCATCTGAGTGACTTCCTAAGGTTATTCTTTTAGGGTTTTCATGAATCTTCTGATGGTTGACAAACTTATTATAAAAATCTAAATACCAATTAGGTTTGTACCAACTGTCAAAAATCGTTATCATTTTCCCAATTGAATCAAAATTAATAATAATGACCGAATCTTTTTCAAGATGCTTAATTTTATCATAAAAATTTCGAATCCCCATCGTACCTGTTTCTTCAGCACCAGTAAACACAAACCAGGCAACTATATTTTTAAATCGATTTTTTTCCTCTGTATAATGCTTAAGAAGTTCAAAAACACAAGCAATTCCTGAAGCATTATCAACCGCACCCGGAGAACTATTATCTGTCGTATTTAAAAGAAGAATAATCATACAAATCACATTAATAACGATTGGTATAAGACCGAAGATCAAAAATAACAAGAGTACCAAACCAGAAAGAAAACTTCTTATGATAATCATTCCAAGAATAATAATAAGAGAAAAAACAAATCCTCTGATTGCTTTTATTCGTATTGAAATAATATATTTCTGTCCTTTCGAATCTAAATGACAGATGAAAAATATATTCATTATTTTACTTATTTTTGAAGGTAATTTTACATAGAGATTAGCAGATTCCAAATATCGATATAACCTTATGTTTTCTGGATTTCTCATTAAAAATACTAAAAAGAGAATTATGGATCCATTAATTATTGCAACAATAATGATAGCTGGGACATAAAGAAATAAAAATAATAAGGAAATAGTCAAAGTTCCTAAAAGAAAAATTATTTTAGGATATACACGACTAAAAAATGTACTAAACTGAAATGCTTGAGTATTGGGATATACTCCTAAATCCTTGATCTTATACAGAGCAATATTGAAAGCCTTTTTTTCCAATTTAGTACCTGATAATCTTGGAAAGGAAAATGTCTTTAATGTATCGAAAATATTGTCTTCACTAACCATAATTAATCCCCTAAATATGCTCCATATTTTGCAGAACTAACCATTTTACTATATAAATATAAATAGCCATTCTTTATCTTAGGCTCAGGCTTTTCCCATTTTGTCAGCCTGTGCTTAATTTCCTCAGAGGATAATAGTAAATTAAGCATTTTATTATCGATATCAATTTCGATCATATCCCCGTCTTGAACAATAGCTATTGGGCCTCCTTCATATGCTTCAGGACAAACATGCCCGATACAAGGACCTCTTGTAGCCCCAGAATATCTTCCATCAGTGATCATTGCTACTGATTCGTCAAGTCCCATCCCTACTAAAATTGCCGCGGGTAACGACATTTCCCTCATCCCAGGAGATCCTCTAGGACCCTCATAGCGTATAACTAACACATCTCCCTTTTTTATTTCCTTTGAAAGCAATGCTTCTTGAACTTCCTCTTCTGATTCAAATATTTTTGCAGGGCCTTTATGTTTTCGCATTTGAGGAGGTACTGCGCTTTGTTTGATTATAGCGCCTTCAGGAGCCAGATTTCCCATTAAAACGGCTATCCCTCCTTCTGATGAGATTGGATCATCGATAACCCTCACAATTTGATAGTCATTATACTTTATATCTTTTAGATAATCTTTTAAAGAAATGCCCAGAACATTGATTGTGGAAAGATCTAAGAGATTTTCTAGTTTTTTCATCAGTACCGTTACTCCTCCAACGTTATGGAACTCTGAAAGATTATATTCCGATACAGGTTTGAATTTTGCCAGAAGAGGGGTACTTTTACTTAAGGTGTTAAAATCAAAGTGGTTTAAATTTCCTCCAATTTCATGGGATAGTGCACACATATGTAATATCATATTCGTAGAGCCTCCAAATGATAATGCAACCTTACAAGCATTCTGAATCGATGTATCTGTGATGAGATTTAAGGCAGTAATATTGCTATTTATTAAATTCATTATTCTTATGCCAGTTTCTTTGCTCAAGATCTCTCGCTCCTTGCTAACAGCACTTAAAGTTGCACAACCAGGTAAACATAGTCCCATAGCCTCCACTATGCATGCCATAGTATTTGCAGTCCCCATCATATTGCAAGCTCCGGGAGAGCAACATGTTTGGGATTCTATAAGTAACAAATCTTCTTTGGAAATCTTTCCTGCATTATATTCTCCTATTGCTTCCTTGATATCAGATGTAACATAGGTTTTTCCTTTCAAAGGACCATTTTCGAAACATTTTGGGGTCATAATCCCTCCTGTTAAGAAGATTGTTGGAATGTTACAACGAGAAGCCGCTAATAGCATTCCAGGGATTACTTTATCACAAGAACATAACATAACCATTCCATCAAAATTATAGGCTTTTACAATACACTCTATTGAATTAGCAATTACTTCTCTTGAGGGCAAAATGTATTTTGAATTGTTTCCTGAATTTGCAATCCCGTCACAAGGAGCAATAGTATTAAATTCCATGGGAGTTCCTCCCCCCTGTTTTATCCCTTCATGAACAAATGAGGCTAACTTTCTTAGATGAACATGTCCTGGGTTAATTTGGTTCCATGAATTGACAACGGCAACTTTTGGTTTGCTGAGATCATCATAACTAAATCCGCATCCAAGATATAACGCGCGTTCATATGATCTTCTAAAATCCAAATTCTTATTTTTGTCTGACATCAGAGTTCTTTACCTTAAATAAACTAGTTAGTGATTTAAAGTAATTGAATACAAAATATAATTTCAATATTTATACTAAATTAAAAATAAAGTGGAAAATAGACTTGTATAAATTTTAGGGTTAATTTATCTAATTGTCATGTTACGAGTAGGATTCATTGGAACTGGAGTAATTTTTAACCTTAACGTTTTAGGATATTTACATAATGATGATACCGATATTGTAGCTTTATGTAATAGAACAATTCAGAAAGCAAAAGATAAGATTAAGAAATTTAACCTTGCTGAAAACATTCAAATCTATTCTGATTATCGAGAAATGATTAAAGATGAAGATATTGACCTTTTAGAAATTCTCTTACCACATCATCTTCATGCTGAAGCGACTATTTATGCAGCTGGCCATGGAGTAAAGGTTATTTCAGTTCAGAAACCTATGGCTATGACTTTAAAAGAAGCAAATGAAATGATTAAAGCATGTAATGATTCGGGTGCAATTCTATCGATATATGAAAACTTTATATTTGCACCTCATATTCGAAAAGCAAAAGAACTGCTCGATCAAGACTATATTGGGGATATAACATCAATTCGAATCAAGGTTGCTATGGGCGGTAGTGGCGGTTGGCAAACTCCGCAAAGCGCTCAAGAGTGGAGATTAGACCCTAAAATTGTAGGAGGCGGATCAAAAGGATCTCCTGTCTTATTTGATAATGGCTGGCACGCATTTGCTTTAGCAAGATGGTTAGTAAATGAAGAAATTGATAAAGTATTTGCATGGACCGGCTCTTTTAAAGGGATAGATACTCCCGCATATGTAGTTTTTAAATACAATCAAAGTAAAGAGCATGTTGTTCCGCAGTATGGACAAATGGAATTTAGCTACTTACCTGAAATGAAAATCTCATCTCCTTATTATTCAACAGATGAATTCATTGAAATTATAGCAACTAGAGGTATCATGCGAATCAATCAGGGAACCGCTATTGGAAATAATATGACGAAGTCAGATATTTTTGCCCCAATCATAATAATTAGGGATGGAAAGGTTGAAAACTATAATGATTTCAACACTGATTGGAATCAGAGTTTCATAAATGCGACTAAGCATCTAATAGAGGTAGCAAAAAACAAAAAGGAACCAATCTTATCAGGTTATGATGCAAAAAAAGTATTAAAATTTAATCTTGCGGCCATTAATTCAGTAGAACAAAAGAAAGAGATTAGATTGGATGATTTTAGTTAACTATTTCTCATAATGATATTTAAATTCAGTATTGACTAAACCTTGATTTATACCCTTTCTTAGATCTCTCCTCACATTTCGATTGTATCTCGTGAACCCTTTTATGTCAATCTCTTGAGGTTCTTCAATAATGCAAGATTTATCAACTTCATTTTCAGATGTTACTTCATTCCAATATGCGATTCTATTGTTTTGATTTGAAATATAAGGCAATTTACCGCAAATACACAAGTCTCTGCCTTGCTCTCCAGTACATATTGGTTCTCCTCCTTCTTTCATTACTGATATAAAATGTTTAGTAGAATTTATAAAAGAATATCTCCAATCTCGTGGTAAATCTTCTCCAAATTTTTTAACCTTTCCATCTATATATATTACAATTGGGGGATACTGAGGCGTTTTTGAAAGAAAATTCCCCCCTCCGGTACATTGGTTAAGCCACATTATTCCTTTTGTGCCTGAGATCTCAATAAACTCGTCGCAATGATAATAATTATTTGGATAATAGAGGTTTGGGGCAAGCGTGAATTCCATTGAACCAAATTTTTCTGGATAATCTGAATCAGTTGTTGGATATTTCCAAAGTATATAGCTTGGACTATCCATGACTACAGAAAAATAATCGATCCAAGCATAAACTTCTTCGAATCTCTCTTGATTCATTAACCAGAGAGCAAGTGAAAATTTATGAATTCCATCATCATATATCCAAGGTCCTCCACCGCAAGTTTCAAATTTTCGACGCCACCCTAAAGATTTGAGATCCACATTCATTGCGGGTCCTCCAGGTGCGATAGTATTTATTCGAAAATTAAGGAGCTCCCCGATTATACCACTATTTAAAAGCTCCTTTGCCTTTAAAAACGGAGGATAAAAGCGAAAATTCTCATAGAGCTTCAGCTTAACATTTTTCTTTTTACAAACTCGAATAATTTTCTCACAATCCGTAATAGTGTGAGCTAATGGTTTTTGAACCGAGATTCCTGGTACTCCCGCACTAGCACAGTATTCAGTCATTGGATAATGTAGATGATGAGGTGTGAGTATCTCTACAATGTCAAGTTCTTCACGATCTATCATCAATTTAAAATCAGTATAAACGTTTGTAGTACGTAAGCCCCATCTCTCCAATTTCTTTCCAATTCTTGCCATGTCTGTATCACAAACAGCAACTAATTCTGTATCTTTTGAGCATAAATATCCTAATACATTTAAATTAGCTATATCTCCACAGCCTATCAATCCTACCCTTAAAATCCTAATTCACCAGCCTAAATCTAAGGATAATTATCTAAATCGTATCAAAATTATAAAAGTTTGGTGAAAACTGCAACTTGTCCAATAATTCAAGTTTAATTTATATATTTAAACTCAATTTCTAAACGTATATCTTCCGATGAACTCCCAATTAGAATCTTAAAAGTGCCATTTTCAACTACCCAATCATTTAACTCTTCATTGAAAAAGGCTAAATCTTCACTATTTAATTCGAAAATTATAGTTTCCTTTTGCTTAGGCTTAAGAAAAATCTTCTTAAATCCCTTTAGCTCCTTAGGTGGTCTTGGTAAACTTGATTCTACATCATGAATGTATAATTGAACTACTTCTGCTCCTTCTCTATTGCCCGTGTTTTCTAATTCAAAAGAAACTCTTATAATTTCATCATCCGATACCCGAGTATTATTCATTTGTAACTTATCATATGTGAAGGTGGTATATGATAAACCATAACCAAATGGAAAAAGCGGTTTAATATTATTATACTCAAAATGACGATACCCCACAAAAATTCCTTCATTATATAAAACATTTTCATCTCCCGGATAAGTCTTATCAGATTTATGTGCAGGTGAATCTGAAAGTTTTTTAGGAAAAGTGATCGGAAGTTTTCCAGAAGGGTTTACATCACCAAATAAAACATCCGCTATAGCTCGCCCACCTTCCATTCCTGCATACCACGCTTCAATCAAAACCGGAATTTCATCAATCCAGCCTTCCATTGAAATTGGACTTCCACTTATTAACACCACAATTGTGTTTGTATTTTGCTTTACTGTATCTTTAATTAATTGTATTTGATCGGATGGTAATTTGAAAGAAGTTTTATCGGTATCTTCAGCATCCATGTTTTCTTCATGATTTAATCCAACAAATAGGATGGAAATATCAGGATCAATAGATGAATCTATAATCTCAATTTTATCTTTGCATCGTTCTTTAATTCCTTGAAGAGCAGTTATTTCATATGGTGGAAAATTAGTAGAACTTCCCCCTCCCACCGAAGTTTTTAATTTCGCATTAGGTCCTAAAATGGCTATTTTTTTAATTCTTGTAATATTTAATGGAAGTAGTTCATTTTCATTTTTTAGAAGAACTATCCCCTCCTGCGCAATTTTACGAGCCAAGGCCTGATGTTTAGGAGTATTTCTACTCCCTTTTGGGAGAGAATCTTGACTATCAAAACATCCTACTAGGAACATTACCCTCAAGAGTCTTCTAACGTTATCATTCAAATCATCAATATTAAATTTCCCTTCTTCAAATGCTTTCAGCATTTTCTTTACTTTATACACATTTGCTATGGGCATTTCAAGAGACAACCCTGCATTTACACATCCCTCTGTGGATGCATAAACTGTAGCATTCCAATCTGAAACTACAAACCCTCTAAATCCCCATTTACTCATCAGTGTTTGACGAATTAGATTGATGTGTTCAGAACCATACACCCCATTTACTTTATTATAACAACTCATAAAAGACCATGCTTCAGCTTCCTTTACTGTAGCTTTGAATGCAGGAAGATAAATCTCTTGAAGAGCTCGCTCACCAACCTCAGCACTATAGGTAAACCTATTAGTTTCTTGATTATTACATACGAAATGCTTTACACATGCAGCAATTCTCTGGCTTTGGACGCCTTTTACTACTGACACAGCCAATATTTTATTTAAGTATGGATCTTCTGTCTGATATTCGAATGTTCTTCCACACATCGGTGTTCTTTGAATATTAATTCCTGGAGCAAGTATCATATGTGCCCCTAATTCTCGCACTTCTTCAGCAATTGCTATTCCAAACTCCTCTGATAGTTGTGGATTCCAAGTGGCAGCACGACAAATTGCTGATGGAAAGTAAGTGCATGGGCGTTCTCCTTTGTAATCTGGACGAACTCCATGTGGTCCATCAAACATTGCAAATGAATCAATACCTAGTCTTTTAATTTTCTTTGTAAACCACATTAATCTACCCGAACTGATTTTGAACTTCTCTTCTAATGTTAATCTATTTAATAAATCCTCGACACGTTCTTCAAGCCTAAGTGAAGAATTCCTAAACGGTAATGAAGAATTATCCTCTTTCATGATTAATTCCAAATACTGAAATGTTACCAAAAAGAAAAATTGATATGAAATAAGTTTCATGATTAAAATTTTCTGCACTATCGTAAAAATCCAGTATAATTAGAAAGGTTTTTATGGTAAAAAAAGTAGTAAATCGCTAGATTTAGTTAGCTTTTTAACATTCTAACTATTACTTCACTTAATATTCTTAATTATGGGATTTTATTTTATAAATTGATTGAATTTTATTTAATAATTAAATTTAAATTCGTTGAATATTGATGAATATACTATTAGATTTATTAATTGTGTTAATTACATATATATACGTCTTTATAACTATTTTAATTCCTGTTCAATTAAAGAAACGCGGAAAAATCACTAAATTCCAAGCTCGAAAAGTAGTCCATCTATTAGCTGGATTATCAGTACTAACTGTATCCTATTTTGAATGGAAATGGTGGGCTGTAATCATTTCTGGCTCTTTAACTTTTTTGGTACTTTTAAGTTCAAAAAAGTCTAAGGTAAAACAGTTAAAAGAACTCTATGAATCAATCGGAGAGGAAGCAGAAGAGCAAGTTGGTTACCTTCAAGGTCCTTTTCATTATTGCCTCTCAATTACTATATTGGTTTTAGTATTTGTTATTTTTGCCCCAACCCAGATGTATTTTCCAGTAGCTGGAATACTTTTAATGATCATTTCAGATACTCTTGCATCGATAATAGGAAAACGTTATGGTAAAATCTCTATCAAATTACCGTGGACTAATTCAAAACGAACCTTAGAAGGATCATTATCGTTTTTAATAAGTGGTTTTATACTCTGTTTTATTGCTTTTACTATATTTGGTGTAACAAATCCCATAACACAAGAACATATTTCCTTGGAAACAGCTATAATTTTCTCTTTGGTCACTTCAGTATTGGCTACATTAGTTGAGATGTTTTCTCCAAGTACTTGGGATGATCTGACGGTACCAATCCTCACTACGCTAATAATTTTTCTGCTTACATTATTATTTTAAAACTTTAATTAATTATTTTCTAATTATATTAAAACCATGGAATCGTTAAAGAAATCGTTTGATGTAATAGTTGTTGGGGCAGGAACTGGGGGAAGTACAGCCGCTCGTTTTGCTACTAAAGGGGGCTTAGATGTGTGCCTGATAGATCGAAAGCCAAAACGATTAATTGGAGATAAAATATGCGGTGATGCTATTGGAACAGAAGTATTCGATTTTCTCCAAATTGATCCCCCTAAAGGAGAAGAATTGTCTTGTCATATCAAAGGCGCTAAATTGTATACTCCTAACCTTCAAAAATGTATCACTTTAACGGATCCGAAACAAGCGGGTTATATTGTTAATCGATTGGAATTTGGCCAGCGCCTTTTAAATGAAGCTTTAGACAGCGGAGTCTCCCAGTTTTTAGATAATACCATGGTTTTAGATCTCTTATATGATAATAACCAAGTCAGTGGGGTACAAGTTAAATTAGATAATGGAATCAAAACCAATCTAAACTCAAAAATCGTTATCGATGCGTCTGGATTTTATTCTCCATTAAGAAAGAAAGTAAAAAGTGCTCTAATTGAAAAAGAAATACCTAAAGAAGATGCTATATTGTGCTATCGAGAAATAGTGAAATTTTCACCTCAAGATCTCAAAGTACAAGATCCTGAATATATCTCAATTATTTTAGATAAAGAAAAAGCACCAGGCGGATATATTTGGTATTTTCCTAAAGATTCGAGTTCTGTAAATATTGGATTAGGCGCATTTATGCATTACAAAGGGCAAGTAAAAGAACTTTATAAGAAATTTGTTTTTAATAATTATATCAAAACTTCTAAAGTGGAGATAATTTCTTCGGGGGGCGGTGCTGTGCCTATTCGAAGACCACTTTGGTCTTGTGCGGATAATGGGATAATGTTAGTAGGAGACGCTGCTTGTCAAGTAAATCCGTTACATGGTGGAGGCATTGATCCTTCAATGAGAGCGGGATATTTAGCAGCTAATTGTGCTAAGTCCGCAATAAATGCAGGCGATGAGTCTATCAAAAATTTGTGGGCATATAATTACGAAGTAATGACAAGTTTTGGAGCGGAATTCGCCTCATTAGATCTTTTGAGGATGGTGCTTCAAGTCTTGAATAATGATGAATTAAATTTTGGTTTAGAGCGAGATCTTTTAACAGGAGAAGAAATATTAGAAATATCGTCCTCTGGAGATTTAAATTTATCTTTATTAGATATGACAGTAAAAACATTTAAAGGCATTTCTAATCCTAATCTATTACTAGACTTAAATTATCTCAGGATAAGAATGAAGGAGATTTCAAAGCTTTACAAGAAATTCCCAATTGATATTTCTAAGTTTGAGCAATGGAAATCGTCGGTAGTTCAAGTTTATGATAAAGTTCGAAAAATGTTAATAAATCCCAAAAAAGTAAAGTAATTATATTAAGAGAGGTAATCAATAATTATGGTTAGTTTTGGACCAGAGAAGAAGAATACTTATGAATATATGATTAAAAAAATTAATGAAGAAGGTGTTCTTCATTTTTCATTAATTGATCCCGATCCAATACGCCAAAGTCCTAAAAAAGCAGCAAAGATGGCGCAATATGCTGAGGAGGCTGGGACAAACGGTATTCTAATTGGAGGGAGTACAGTTTTTGATCAAATATTTGTGGATAGTACTATTACCGCAATAAAAGAAAAAGTCAATGTACCAGTAATTATTTTTCCGGGAGGTATAACCAATATCTCAAAGTATGCAGACGCGATATTATTCATGTCGTTGCTTAATTCTGAAGATCCATATTTTATAATCACCCAACAAGCATTAGCGAGTTATACCGTGAAGATGGCTAATCTTGAATATATATCTACTGCCTACTTAATAGTGGCGCCTGGGGCTACTGCTGGTTGGATTGGAAAAGCAAAATTACTCCCTCGGGATAAACCAAAACTTACTGCCGCGTATAGTTTAGCAGCGGAAATGCTAGGCTTTAAAATGATCTATCTTGAAGCTGGATCTGGAGGAAATTGTATCCCTCCAGATATCATAAAAATGTGTTCAAAAATCCTTAATATTCCTATTATTACTGGTGGAGGAGTGAGTTGTAAGCAAGATGCGAGGACTTTCGTAGAAGCAGGAGCAGATATTATAGTGATGGGAAGTTTTTTAGAAAATAATATATTAAAACATCAAGGAAATTCTCTAAAATCAATAATCGACGAAATTAAAGAAACAGCAAAAGATTTTAAAAAGAATTACATATTGAAATAATCTGAGTCAGCGAAATTTTTATGAAAATTAAAGATGCATTTGAAATTCTAAGACCAATAAATTGTTTAATGGGATCCCTTACTGTAATTATTGGATTACTCAATACGCGAACTGGTATTTTACCCCAAAAATTTGTATTAAATATAATTTTAGGAATTATAGCCTATATTTTTATAGCAGGTTCAGGAATGGTCATTAACGATATCTATGATATTGAGATTGATCGAATCAATAGACCTCAAAGGCCCATTCCACGAGGCTCAATAACTATAGGACAAGCACAATTTCTATTCATCATATATTTAACCGTTGGTCTCATAGCTAGTGTATTTAATAGCGCATTGAATATATTAGGTATATCAAATATAATTATTGCAGTCATTTTTGGACTAATTGGATGGGTATATGCTAAATGGGGTAAAAGAAGCGGGTTTCTGGGAAATATCATAGTGAGCATATCTTTTTCAATTGGTTTAATATATGGTGCAGTTCTCAATAGTTCAATTATACCGATATATATCTATTTTTTCTTTTTTACATCCTTTTTTCTATTATTATCTCGAGAAGTTATCAAAGGTTGCGAAGATATTGAAGGAGATAAACTGCAAGGAGTAAAAACCTTAGCAATAAGAATCGGTATAAAAAAGTCAAAATACTTTTCAACGATTTTTGCCATAATGGCGATTTTCTTCTTTATTTTAACCTATTTTACTCCCATTATTAATCCATACTATTTTTTGTTCCCGATGATTATTGGATTAACCGATGTTGGTTATGTTATAATACTTATGCTTAAAAAAGACCAAAAAAAGGAAGAATTTAAGCGAATTAGTCTTTTTTTAAAAATTGGATGCTTCTTAGGATTAATTGCTTTTTTATTCGCTAGTATTTAACACCTAAAAGCGTAATTTCTCAAGAAAATTTAATGTTTCTGGGAATTGATTATCATCAATAATTTTATTCAATTCTAACTTTTCAATTTCATTCATATTAAATGGGAAAGTCTCAATAAGATTTCTCACTTGATTCAATCCCAAATATTTCCTAGTGTAGGATGCATTAGAATATTTGTAGGTAGTTAAGAATTCACTATCTAACTTTGTTCTGAATGACTCTAAAAGGAAATTGAAGTACTTCTTTAATAGGATTTGTTTTTCTATTGGGATTTCTGGTGTCAGAAATATATGAATAGGATGAGTGCGATATGTATTTCCAGATACTAAAATGCCATTAACGTTAAAATCTTCCTCGATAATGTTCAATCCGACTCTTCCGTCTTTTGATCCGGTATCAACTGTTCTTACATATAATATATTCGCATTTATTTTCTTATACAGATTTTCATTAACGTTGCATTTCAATCTTTTATAGTTACCATTATTATATTTGTTGGCGTCCAACAGAGTAACTTCATTTTCACCTAAGTTCTTATTAACTTCTTCAGCTAATAAGTAATAAGATACTTTCAATGGCTTTGTCGCTTTGAATTTTTTAAGAAAAGTTATAAATTCAGAACCGGCACGATATTTGAATTTTGGTTCTAAAACGTACCTTCTCTCAGAATTTTCACCATTCGCGAATATCTTTATTCCATTAAAGGCATTAATATCATGTTGAGGGTTAGATTTTCTCTGAAAAAACCCAATACAAATATTGGTACCCGTAAATCTAAACATTCTTGTTTCAAAAATTATCATTTTCCAAATATTATAATATTTTAAGAAATTGGTGCGAAATTTATTTGAGACTGAAGCACCATACAAAAAATTAGTGGGAATTATATAAATAAGATTTTTTAAATCATTTCGTAAATCATTCATCATTGCTATTTGATATAAGTCTTGATATCCCGAATTTTTCTTTTTAAAGTACCTTAATAAATTTTTTGTAGATTCATGTTTACTTATATATCCTAAATAAAGATACGGTGGATTTGTGATATGATATACGGGTTTATTTAACATTTTTAAGAAATCTGGAAAACTTTCAAGACTATCACTTACTTGGATATTACTTCTTGCTATAGATTCTGAAATTCCATATCTTGTTGCGTTGCTAATACAATTTTTTACCATTTTCTTTTGAATATCAAATAAGAAAATATGATTACGAAAGAAATCTTCTCTCTCTTCAGGATCAATATTGTTTAGTAGTGGTAATATTAAATTTCCCTCTCCCGCATAAAGATCAACCCAAATATAGTCCTTTAATTTTTCTTTTACTTCTGGATATATGAATTCCATAAAAATATCTATTGAAGTCATATGTGTGCCAAACGCACGTCGCTTGCTTTTTTCGTCTCCTTTAAGGGAATTCTTATTTGCCATATCCTTTTTCAACAAAAAATAAATTTTTTTGTCAAGTTTTTCTATTTAGTACTGAAAACTGGTCTCCATTTTTTTTAATAAATGGAAATGATTACCTTATATTAAAATATATAATTTCAGATAAATTAAATTACACACGTGAATAAAAATGAGTGTTTCAGAGAATAAACTTTTAAAAGATTATATTAACCAAGTAAAGAAAAAAATGCCCGAATGGCTCAAATGGAAGGAAGAACAACTGCAACATATATTAGATGATTTAGAAAGACAAGTTATTAATGAAGCTAATCAATTCGCGGCGGGGAGCGAGCCAACTAACAATGATTTCCAAGAAGCTATAGCCCGTATGGGATCTCCTGAAAGTATAGCAAAGCTTTACAAAAGAAGAGGTAGACCTAAATATTTTATCACTGAGGAGTTATTTGAGTTTTATTTACGTACTTTGTTTTTCTTTTGGGGAATAATTATATTAGTCAATATTGTTATTGCCGTATTTCAAGTATTTGTTAATCCATGGTGGGAAATTCTAGGAAGCGCTTTTTCGGGTATATGGATTGGATGCCTGATATCTGCTGTAGTAATAACTGTTATTTTCGTATATTTCTCTTATGAAGGGTTTTTACCCGAAGATTTCGGTATTATACCAAAACGCTTAGCGATAATTTTTCCATTTAATCTTACGGAAGAAGAAATGGAAGAAGCGAGACAATATACAAAACAAACATTAGAGAAGGCTAAGATTCGTCGTGATGAGAAATTAGCTGAAGTTAAAGCTCATTTAGAACAACGAGTAGAGATATTAGAAGAAGGGAAATCCCTTCGCCAAGAAAAATTAGCCGAGGCAAAGGCTTTAAGAAAAGCAAAATTAGCTAAAGCAAAAGCAAAACGTGCTCTCAAGAAGAAAGAACCTGTTAATCTAGGAGAATTAATCTTTGGAGCGGTTGCGGGAATCATCTTTGGATTGATATTAATTTTACAACCATTTTCCGTTCTTGGTTTATTCAATATTGATTTTTTGGAATGGTTAACGATTTTTGGGCTTTTAGTTTTTGTCAATGGGCTCTTATGTCTTATTCGATTAGCGGTGGGTGTTTCAAATCATACTGGTCAGCAAATTCTTATCGTAATCACTACTATCTATAATATAAGTTATATTCCATTACTATTGTTCCTTCTACAACACCCCGAAATCTTCCCGATCGATGTGTTCTCTGGTGGTATTATTCCTGCAATTCCTAATGATATAACAGACATAAAATTCATTATTTACTTTTGGGTAATAATTTTAATCATCATAGGATCTATTGGAGGAATGATCAGTAATTACTCCAAAGTCTATAAGTTGTCTAAAATAAAGAAAGAATACTAATTTTTTTTCTCTTTTTTTTTCCTTAACTTTTAAGTAATTGTTATATTAAAGAAATACATGAATGATCGCAATTCAATTTCCAGCATCTTTAACAAAATTGTCGAACCAAAAGTAGTTAAGATCTGTATCTATGTAAGTAATTTACTCTTTTTAAGTGGGCTTTTGATAGGTGCTCTTATTGCTGTATTTTTTGGACCAGAAGGATATAATATAATAGATAATTACATAAGTGATTTAGGGTCTTTTCGCTACACTCCAACACCATTTATCTTAGATAGTATTGCAATGATTACTGCGTTTTTTCTTCTACCAATTTTTCTTTATTCATATAAAAAATTAATTTCTGGAAAAAAAGAAATAATATTCGATTCAACTAAGCCACTTTTGAAAAGAGTCTTGAATCTTTTTGTGGCAATTAATGTGGTTATTGGATTAATATGTCTTATAATCGCAGCAGTAGGTTTGTTTGGAATAGGACTGTTTAGTGAGGACAGGACCACAGAATTGGGACTCCATTACTTTTTTTCTATTGTAGTATTTTCTGGATTGGCAACAGGCGCTCTTTTTAATGGTGTTGCGATAGTAATTAAGAAATCAATTTATCCACGATTTTTAGGGGCATATATGATGGTTGGCCCCCTTACTATAGCACTTTTATTTGTATTTCCTCCACCATCAACAACTCTACCTTTTCTTGAATGGATGATGCTTTTTGCTGCCTTCCTATGGTTAATCCCATTATCAATTCTTATTCTGCAAAAACTTAGAAAAGAAGAGATCCAAGAATAATTAAAATATTTCATTAACTTGCATTTTTTTTCCTTTTTTTAATAAAAATAACTGTCCATAAACTATTTTTTCTTATGATAATTAAATAAAAGGTAAAGTAATTTCTTATGTTAGAGGAATTAAAAACAAAAAGTGAGTAAATTGAGTGATCTAGAAGGGTTAACAAGAAAATTAATTGAAAAAGGTAAAACTCGGCAAGAAATTACTCAAAGATTAGTTCAAGAATATCTTGATTTTAAAGATATCGATAAAGACACAGCGAATCGATTAGCTAATGCAGTATTTGAAGAATGCATAAAAAGCGATATTGCAATACTCCCAAATTCTTTCATAAAAGATTTGTTAGCTATAAAAAAGGCTGATGTTTCCGTTGGAAAGCAAGGCGTTGGATGTAGAGGTGCAGGAGACTTTTTTGTTCACAAACTAGTTGCAAACTTGGCTGAAACGGATAAAAAGGCTTTCTTATCGCCTAGTTCTCTTGATGATGCAGGAGCAGTTAAATTGGAAATATCTGAAAATAAAAATGATGATTTAATCATCGTTTCAAAAATGGAAGGTATTCATAGTCGTTTAAGTGATTTTCCTTTCATATGTGGCTTTCATGTCGCACGAGCTTGTTTAAGGGATCTTTATGTAAAAGGAGCAAAACCAATCTCATTGATGGTGGATGTACACTTAGGTGATGATGCGGATGTAGGGAAATTATTTGATTTTATGGCAGGTGTATCTACAATTTCAGAATTAGCAGAAGTTCCTATAACGGCAGGTTCCACTCTTAGAATAGGAGGTGATATGGTCATAGGGAATAGGTTGGTGGGAGGGATTGCGGCAGTGGGTAAAACAAAAAACGTTTTAGCAAGAAGAAATATAAAACCAGGAGATAAAGTAATTCTTACTGAGGGTGCTGGTGGAGGTACAATATCTACTACTGCTATTTATTCTGGAAATCATGAAGTTGTGAATGAAACTATGAATATTAAGTTCCTGAAAGCGTGTAAATTAATCCTTAATTCGGATTATAAGGATCACATTCATGCGATGTGTGATGTCACGAATGGAGGTTTGAGAGGAGATCTATGGGAAATTAATTATGAAGCGAATTGTGGAGTTACTATTTACGAAGAGCAAGTAAGAAATTTAGTCAATTCGAAAGTTTTAAAAATGTTAGAAGCCGTTGGAGTTGATTATCTTGGCGTTTCCTTAGATGCACTTTTGATATATTGCCCTGAGCAATATGCTGAAGAAATAATTCAAGATTTAAATAGCAACGATATTAAATGTGCTGAAATTGGATTTGTTGATAACTCAAAACAAATATCCTTGATTTTCAAGGATAATATTAAAAAGGATATCTTACCAAGATTTCGCGAATCAGCCTATACTAAAATTAAAAAAGAAATTGGTGAAGAAACACCTAATATAATTAAACATATGGAAGAACGTATCGAACATGCCGCAGAACAAGCTTTAATTAAAAGAAAAGAGATAATCAAATATATAAACACTCATTGATTCAATGTCTCATTTAAGGAGCCAGATCGAAAGCCCTCAACATCAATTGTAACATAAACGAAACCTAATTCTTTCAATTTTTCTCTAATTTCTATCAGGCTTTTTTGGTTCAAGATCTTTGAAATTTCATTGGAGAGTAACTCAATCCTTGCTAATCGATCCTCATGGTATCTAACTCGTAATTGGGTTAAGTTAAATTGCTTTTTCAAAAATTTTTCGGCTTTACTAATCATATGAAGTTTTTCTTCACTGATTTTCTGACTATAAGGTATTCTAGAAGCTAAACATGCTTCTGAAGTTTTTGAATATGTTTCTAAATTAAAGTATTGACTTAAATCTCGGATATCTTGTTTATTTATATCCAAGGATATATATGGAGATACTATTCTTAGTTCTTCTAATGCTTTAATCCCTGGTCTGAAGTCAACTAGATCATCCACATTGGAACCATCAATTACAATATCATAGTTTTCATCTTGCTTAATCTCAACAAATTTTGAGAACAATTCTTTTTTACAAATATAACATCTATCTTTAGGATTTCTTACAAAATCTTCATTTCTTAAAGGATTTACAATAATTTCTCGATAAGGTATTTTAAATTTATCAGCGAATTGCTTTGCGCCTTCAATTTCATCAATAGGATTTAAAATAGATTTTGCGGTCAATAATAATGTTTGACTAGCAAATCGATTTGAAAGATACGCTAAAAGACTACTATCCACTCCTCCAGAGAAAGCAACAATAATTTTTTTCTCTTTTAAAAATGATTTTAGCAGATCAAGCTTTTTGGTAAGTTCAGCAGAGATTTGCATTATTATTCTAAGAATCATTAGGGTTCAAAATGTAATAAATTTTATTTTTAAAATACAAAAAATCGGAGAAAATAGTAGTAATTATGTAATAGAAATTTTAATCTATTTAGTGGTGATCCAAAGCTTTAAATATGATTCATCCCATACTATGCTTAGTATAGTATTGAAAAAATACTATTCACATTTAAATCAAAATAAAACTGAACAAAAAGGAAAAAACTATGATAAAACGAGTAAAAGGATTTGATCCCGAATTTATGGATTATGCATCAAAATTCGAATCGGAGATCAATCGTGGAATATCGACATTATGTATTATGTCAATCATCAATCAATATGGTGATGAGGGAGTACATGGGTATCAGATTTCTAAAGACTTACAGGAACAGACAAATGAAATTTTAATCATTGAAGAGGGTACACTTTATCCTATTTTAAGAAAACTAGAAGATGATGAATTAATAAAAGCCGAACGAGAAAAAACAGGGAGAAAAAGAAAATTTTACTTCATTACTGAAAAAGGGAAGAAAGTTTTTAATTTCTTATCCGGATTCTTTTCTAAGCTTACTGAAGCAATTGCACCATTATTCGATGTAAATGTGAAACTTAAAAGAGATCAATACTTTTATTGTCCTAATTGTGCTAACAAAATTGATCTATCTATTAAAGATATCAGCTTCTGCGATGTATGTGGACATCAGATTGATCTTGAATTAAAATCAAGAGGTTTTTTAGATGAGTGATTTGGAAAGTGAAAATATAATAAAAGAATATCTTAAGGAAGTAAAAAAGGCTCTTCCTGAATGGTTGAAAGACAAGAAAGAACATAAGGAAATATTAGCCGATCTTGAAGAGCATTTGCGTGAAAAAGCTAAAGAATTATCAAACACAGGAGAGATTACATCAAAGTCGATACAAGATGCTATTGAACATATGGGAACTCCGAAAGCTATTGCTAAAGAGTATAAACAACGAGGTACACCTCATGTTTACATCACGAAGGAAATGTGGCCCCTCTATCTTCGAGTATTAACAATTGTATTTGCTATAATAATTTTATTAAATGTCATAGCGATGATTGTGAGTATCTTTTTCGAAAATCCATCATTTGGAACTATAATTGCTAATCTAGTATCAGGGATTCAACTAGGGCTTTTAGGTTCTTTTGCCGTAATTAGCATTATTTTCGTGGTGCTTTCAATGGAAGGATACTTTCCCGAAGACTTTAAATCAAAAAAGGAATTAAAAAAGGAAAAAATACTTATGGAGAAAGCTCGTGCAGAGGGATACCCCGTTTCGAAAAGAACTGGAAAACCACTTAAACCTTTCATTAAACCATTGGAAGAAATTATTGGTGGAGGTATAGGCTTAATAGTAGGTATTTTCTTCATGACTCAACCAATTTTCGTTGGATTACTTGATCCGTTATTTAGTCTCATTATTCGAATAATCGGTGTGTTTTTAACCATAGAAAGTGCCTTAGATATCTCCAGAGGAATAATTGGGAACTATAAACCCTCTACCCATCAACTAATTCATGGCATTACGATTATTTTAAAATTCGCAGTAATCCCGTTTATAATCATTTTAGCTCTCAATCCACAAATATTTCCATGGTTTAACTATGATGAATTTTCTGGCATGTGGATAAATGAAGGAGTTAGTGTCGAATTTTATGAATTATTAAGGAATCTGATGATTTTTATTGCTATAATCGCGGGTTTGACTTCTATAGAGGATATTTATCGAATTATCAAAATAAAGAATTATAAATAATTTTGTTATTTTTTTTTCTATTTTTTTAGAACGCTCAATATTTTGAGAAATATTGATATATTAAGTTTATATTATTGAAAGAATTCATAATCTTAGCTTTAAAATTATCTTATATAATAAGTATGAAAATAAGGATAACAACGCCCTGTCGGATACATCTATCCTTAATAGATGAGAATGGCTACACAAATAGAATCGATGGGGGCATTGGGTTAATGTTAGACCGCCCTAATGTTGTATTCGAAGCCTCAAATCACGCTGAGGAATTTAAAATTGAGGCTCATAAATATTATAAGGAATCGATAGAAGTTATCAATGAAAAAGCTTCTAAAGTGTTTAAAACCTTTAACATTAGTAATAAAAACTTTCATTTTTCTTTAAAACGATACTATCCAAGCCATGTAGGATTAGGTTCTAAAACTCAATTATCGCTTGCAATTGCTACTGCAATTATGAAATTAAAGCAAATTGATGACATTTCAATAAAAAAGTTAACAAAACTTATGGAACGTGGTGGTACTTCGGGTATAGGTTGGAGAGGATTTGAGAGTGGGGGATTCATTGTCGATGGAGGCCATGAATTTGGGATTGGAAAAGAAAAAGAAACTTTTCTGCCATCCTCTGCTTCCACATCTGCGGATCCTGCCCTTACTTTATTTAGCTATCCAATTCCGGAACATTGGCGTTTTGTGTTAGTAATTCCTAATGTGGAAAAAGGAGCGTACGGGGATGAGGAGGTAAGTATCTTCCAAAGTCATGCTCCAATTCCTAAAAATGAAGTAAACGAGGTCTCTCATCAAATATTAATGAAAATTATACCTGGAATTCTTAAAAATGATATTGTTTGTTTTGGAGAAGGATTAAAAAGAATTCAATCTATTGGATTTAAAAGAATTGAAATTGATCTTCAACACGAAATAGTCAAAGAAATTTTGAATTTCTTTGAGGACTGTGACGTTAAAGCCTATGGCATGTCTTCATTTGGACCCAGTGTTGTTGCAATAACAGAATCAGATGAAGAGGCTAATGCATTACTAAAAGAAGTTCAAAAACTGATAAGTGGTTCTGGAGGGCACATATATATTTGTAAGCCAAACAATTTTGGGGCTAAAATCGAATATTTGGATGATGATTAATGTCAATAGACAACTTTTTTCCTGCAAATCTTTCTAAAAGAGAAAGAGCTTGCTTTGAAGTGGGAATCAAGCTGGGAGCGCTTTATCATATTTTATGCGGTATTCCGATCTCTTCAAATGATGATATCATAAAATCTATTGAGAAAGGGATTCAAGCTTCTATTTCTTGCCAACCATATGTAAAAAATGTAAGAATTTTTCTTAATAAAGCCAAGATTATTGGAGATAAAAAAACTGAATTTGCCTACGATGATATATCGGGGGAAATTATTAACGCAGAAATTGATTTAGAATATGAATCAGTAAAAGTTAAAGCTAAGATAAAATGGATTGAAGATATAAATTATCCACTTATGTATATCGAACAAATATCTTAAAATTCCAATTTTAAATTTCTAATATACTCTTGAATAAGATTTATTGATTTAGATACTTCTAAATTATTATTGAAGTGGATAATTTCTTTAATACCGTTATCAATTTTACTTTGATAATCCTTCACTAGATCATAGTCATTTTTTTCAAAGGCTATTTTAAGCCTAGTCGTTAAAATTAGTGTTTCTAATGTTAAATTCTCGGCTCTATTAAAAAGTTTGAATGAATCTTTTAACTTTACTATAGAAAGCATTTCTAATTCAAATTCAGTGAGATTGACAGGCCCAAATACGTCCTCTTTATCAATTTTTATTGATTTTTTTGTTCTACAAATAATTATTGCCCATGCGTCTCTAAGGTAAGGGATTTGATTTATTTTTAGAGTTTTCAGGCTATTATTGTTATTTTTTATGTGATAATATTCATAATATTTCTGAGGGAATCTTTCGTATTTCTTTGAAAGATACGGTCCCTTTAAAGCTGCTAAAGTGTATAAACTAATTTCTTTCACAAAATTGATACAAATTAAAGAATTGTCTTTTAAATTTTTATATGTTTGAGTATTATGATAGGGTTTGATGATTACCTTATTATTAGTTATTCTTATTCCCATACATGAAGCATTTGGGATTTTTTTATCATTCTTGAAAGAAATAGTTGTTGCTATTATTTCATACAAATAACCATCTTTAATCCCAAGATCTTGATATTGTACTTCCATTGATAATTGCAGCTTAAAAAATGAATTAATTAAATATATTCTTCTTAGTTAATTAAAAATATTGTAAAAATAAATAAAAAAAATAGTTGGATTTTCTAAAGTCTTTTTTCAGATAATTTGAGATGATCGGTTTCTACCTCTACAAAAGCTTGAAAAATTTCTCGTACTCGAGGATTTGCAGATTCTGATGCTGCTTGCTTGTAGAAATTAATAGCTCTTTCTTCTCGAGAATGAGATTCTTCCAGATTCGGGACGTATTCAGAAGCACACGCATCATATTTTGGAAGCTCAATTTTATCTAATTTTAAAATTTTTTTCCAAACCGAAGCATGTTCATTTTCTACTTTAGACAATATTTTAAATAATTTCTGCCCTTCTAAACTTGGGGTTTTTTTGCTTGCGCATTTGTAGAATATAGTATTAGAAATTTCAACCTCTAACGCTTTCTCTGCGTTTTTTCTATCCTTTTCATTTAGATCTACTTCCCAAGCTCCTGTATCATCATAATCTCGAGCTTTTACTAAATATTTTTTATGAGCTCCGCAAAAGGGACAATGAGTTGGGATTTTTTCTCCAATATATGCCTCTCCACAAATTTTACATACAAAAACATCTACAACAGTAATTTTTTACACCTTTCTTTGTTTAATTATAGCTTAATTTATTTCAATTTTAGAATTTTTGGAAAGGAGTTTTTTAGATTATTAATATTTAATCACTATGAACTAAAAGTCGATTAAATTTCTTTAGCAATAATTATAAACTAATAAGTATAGAAGAAATATTGTACATTCATATGTTTCGCGTTATTGGAATTGATCCGGGATCATTAAGCTGGGATTTTTTTGGATTACATAATGATAAAATTATTCTTGATACGTCTATACCCTCCCAAGAGTTAATTAAAGAACCTCAAAAAGCAATTACCATAATAAATTCTGTGAAAAATATAGATTTAATGGTTGCACCAAGTGGTTTTGGCCTTCCGTTAAAATATGTTGATGATTTAACTGAAAAAGATATTCATTATACTCTTTTAAAGTTTAAAAAAGAAGAGAAGGAAAAATTGATAGGCTTAGGAGAGGTATTACGCCTAATTAAGGCAGAAAAAATTCCAGGAATAATTGTTCCTGGTGTAAAACATTTACCAACCATACCCCGGTATAGGAAAATTAATAAAATTGATATGGGAACAGCGGATAAACTCTGTACTGCTGTCACAGGTATTCGAGATCAAATGGAAACTTTTCAAATATTACCCCAAAATACTAATTTCATCATGGTAGAGATAGGTTATGGATTCACTGCAGTATTAGCTATTGAAGATGGACAAATAATTGATGGAATAGGAGGTTCTAATATAATGGGATTTAAAGCTTGTGGAAGTTTAGATGGAGAATTGGCATACCTTATCAAAACTATTAAAAAGAAGAATATCTACAAGGGAGGAGTCTCCTATATTGCAGGATACGAAGATCTGAGTTTACATGAAATTATGCTTTTGGCTGAGAGGGATGAACAAACTAAGGTTGCTCTTGATGCCTATATATCAAGTGTAAAGAAAGCGGTTTATGCTATCTCCTCTTCATTTAGTAATAGAACCAATATACGTGAAATTTTATTAGCTGGAAGAGGGGCAAACTTGACCTTCCTTAGGGAAAAAATTATCTCAAATTTAAAAGATATCGCTCCCGTACGTGTTATGAAAACCTATAGTCAATTATCAAAACGGGCCGCGCAAGGAGCAGCTTTTATAGCGAATGGTCTACTAGATGGAGAATTTAAGCCTATTATTGATAATCTAAGATTAAAGGAAGCAGCAGGGTCGATATTAGATGATATATACATCCCGTTTGATAAAACACAGATGAGTGATTTTGGATAAGAATATTTTAATTATTACCGGTACAAGTAGTTTTTCTATTATTTCAAAAATAATTAAACCAATTAAAAATTATAAGATCGATGTATTTAAGGCGCCAATAACAATTTCAGCTTTCCTAACAAAAGATATTGTGATTGATATCTTAAAGAAAATTTCTGTTTCTAATTATGATTTAATATTATTACCTGGATTTGTACAATGGGATACAAATAAAATAGAAGAAAAATTTAAGGTTGAGATAAAAAAGGGACCAGAATTTGCCTCAGATTTGCCCTTTGTTCTCAAAAATCTCGAAAATATAACGCTTTCTGGGAAATTACCTGCAAATAAATTGATTGAAATTTCAGGAGAAAAAGAATATACTAATATTTTAGAAGAGCAAAAGAGACTTGCACAACGAGAAATCAGTAGCAATTCTTTTTATATAAATAAAAGGAAAACAAACGTTATGATTTCTCCTTACCTCCCTCCTCCTATTATTGCAGAAATAGTTAATTGTACTGAAAGATCAGAGAATAAAATTCTCAAGAAGGTAAAACATTATGTTGAATCTGGTGCGGATATTATTGATATTGGATGTGTTTCAAATAATGCTTATCCTGAAAGAATCCCTACTATTATTAAGACTATTCGCCGTAATTTTGATGTATTATTAAGTATTGATTCCATGGATAAATCGGAAATTATGGCTGCAATTAATGCTGATATTGATATGATTCTTAGTTTTGATTTAGGCAACTATAAAGACTTTTTAGACATTCCAAAAACAATTCCAATAGTTATTTTACCAACTGACATGAAAAAAGCATATTTCCCTAAAAATCCTAAGGAACGAGTCGAAAATTTATTCAAATTAACTCAAATTTTACAAGATAATGGGTTTCAAAAGTTGATCGCGGATCCATTATTAGAGACCCCAATCTCTCCAGGGATCTGCAATTCCTTAGATTCTTATATGTTATATAATAAAATGGTTGGTGAAAAGAGCAATAAGTCATTAAAACTGCCATTATTCTTTGGAATTTCAAATGTGGTTGAACTGATGGACATCGATTCAGTAGGAATAAATGGTCTTTTAGCAAGTTTCGCGATTGAATTAGGTATTGGTGTACTTTTTACAGTCGAACACAGTGTAAAATTAATGGGAGGGATCTCAGAATTAAAAGAAAGTGTAAAATTGAATTATTTAGCACATTATCGAAAATCTCCTCCTATCAATCAAGGTATTACTATTTTTAAATCAAAAGGAAAGACTCGCCAAAAGATACCAAAAATCGATCTAACAAATGCTTTAAACGTGAAATCGAAAAATACAAATTACAATCCAGATGTAAATGGCTATTTTCGAATCTATGTTGAACCATATGCTAAAAAAATCTATTTACTATTTTATTCGAACGAAAATGTGCTTTTGAAAACCCTTATTGGTACCAATGCTGAAGCGTTATGCAAAAAGTTTATCCAGTTAGGACTTACGAAAAATAATGAACATCTTAATTATTTAGGAAGAGAACTCGAAAGAGCTCAGATTTGCTTAGAGTTGAATAAACCTTACATCCAAGATGAATAATCTCATTCTAAAAAATCGTATACGATATTTCCTTGTGCGTGTGTGGGCTTAGGAATACTAAGTAAATGTGATAAGGTGGGAACAATATCAGTTAAATTGATGACTTGGTTCAAGGTATCTCCTTTCTTTATACCTCTACCATTTATTATTACAGGCACACTTACTGAAAAGTCTCCAAAAACAGTATCTGGTGTATAATATGCGTGTGCTCCAAAAAATCTTTTTGTATTATAAGTCAAAGGTTTATTATATGCATTTAATAATAAGCTTGACGCGTCTAAAGCATCTAAATCCCCATCAAATACTCCATAAGGTGGTTTTAAGAAATACACTACATCTCCTATTCTATCTCCGTTTAATCCCATATCTTTTGCATCCTCCCTTCTTAACGCCATATCTATTACTTTTTCATTTGTTTCTGGCTCTTTTGCCTCAGAAAGGGCTTCAATTATCCGCTCCCTCACTATTTCGTATTCTTTTCGTCCCACTATCCCTTGGGGATCTCTTCCCTTTAGGTTAACCCAGACAAAAGGGGGTTCCATATAAGGGAATGCCAATGTTTTCTTCCAATCGATAATTTTTTTCTTTTGAGCCTGATTATACTTATAAGTTACTAATCCTGCTTCAACTAGAATTCTAGTTATATTAGCTACTTTCCATATAGGTATCGCACCATGATCGGATATGAATAAAGTAATTGTATGTTTATCGATACACCTTTTCATTAATTCTCCTACCATTTCATCGACGATGCGATAGGCGGTTTCAACATTCTGCAATGCTTTTTCTGCTTTCTTTTCGGTATAAACTGGTGAATCTTTATGTAAATAGGCTAAAAGGTCGTGGTTGATAGTATCTAAAGGATGATAGTGAAAGAAGCAAAAATCCCAATTAAAATCCCTTTTACCAAAATGAAGTGCTTGAACCAAGGTAAAACTCTCTCTTCTAGCTGATTTCAGATAGTTTTTCATCTTTCCATATATCATAAATTCTACTTCTCTTTTTTTAGGCAGATCGTATTCAAACACATTTTTCACGAGTTTTTCCCCAAATGAATCGGGAACCGACCATCCTTTTGTATTATAAACTCCAGAACGTTCTAATTTTATAGATCTTCCGTTTGATTCAATTTGTAATGGTTTTATTCTGAAGAGAGATGGGAGAATACCTTGTTCTGAGGCTATCTGAACGGATATCCATTGACTCCATTCACTTTCTTTTACAGTTTTTATTTTCTTAGAATTATTAACACTGATTTGCAATGAATCATAGATTTGCTTATTTGAATTGCTAATATTCAAATTAAAATTAACAATTTGTTGATTAAGATGATTTGTATTTTCAATTGACATGCCTAAATTTTGAGTCAACCTCTCAATATTATTACTAATTGCTTTCTTTATCGCTTCGTTATTCAGTGGAATATCTGAATTAGAATTGATGGTAATAATTTCAGAAGAAATTAGCATTTTAGGTAGGGAGTTAGGGATATTCCAAGTAAATAAACTCATCACACCATTCTTAAATTCACTTGGCCAACCCGAAGGATAATTAATTACAAACGGTTTATATCCATTTCTATCAGCAATATCCCAAAGATATTGTGCTTTACAACTATTATAGAGTTGGGTTCTCGATCTATACTTCATTCCTAAATCGAGAGGTTCTCCAGGAATATGCATATAAAAGCTGGTTACTCCGTGAATTGCTGTTGTAGCTCCAGTCGCGATTGTTGTCCAATTAGTAGGTGTATCACATGGAGGACAAGAATATCCTTCCCCAATAACCCCATTATCGACTAAATTTTGAATATTGGGAAGCCTCCCTTCTTTCAAAAATTTCTGAAGTAGATATGGAATGGCTTGATCGATACCAATTACAAGAAGTTTTTTTTCATTTTTCCCCATAATTAATTATTCAAATCAATTTAATTTTTAATAGATTTCTTATATAGTTACTAATCAATTTTATATTCAAGCTACTCATAATAGTTAATAGATATTTTAAATTAAGTAATGCTTTTGGATGGTAAAAATGATTCCTAAAAATATGGAACGCTTTCTGAAAGAACATCTCCCTAAAAATATCCTTAAAAACCGGCTTCTCGAAGAAAATGGTTTATGTTATTTAGAATTCACAAAGGCTGATGAAAACCTACTTTCCAGCATTGGGATTATAAGCGATAAATTAGGACCCCAACTCGTAGCGTGTATATGGGATAAAAACTCCAAATTAGAAGTAGGTGGATATTTAGTCGTTGATAATTTATCGATGGGTAAACCAAGTATGGGAGGAATTAGAATGCTTCCAGATTTATTACCTTCAGATATATATAACCTAGCAAGAGGTATGACTTTGAAAAATGCAGCAGCAAATCTTCCCTATGGAGGGGGTAAATCTGGAATTATAGCAGAACGAGATATTCCTTCAGATCAACATACAGATATTGTGCGTCATTTTGCACGATTAATCAATCGATATAAAAATCTATATGTACCTGGTCCGGATGTCGGAACTAACGACGCGGATATGAAGACCATTGCTATCGAAAACGGAATTGATAGCGCAGTATCTAAAACTGCAGATATGGGAGGAAATAGGATTGATGAGCTTGGTGCCGCAGCCGGAGGGGTCGTGATCGCTTTACAAACTTTATTAAAAATAATGCCACGTCTAACTATTCTACCCCAATTTTCTACATTGGAAAATCCAGAACCAGAAGAAGTTAGTTTAATTATTCAAGGATTTGGGGCAGTGGGGGCTCATGCTGCAAGAATACTTACAGAACGTCTTCCTAAAGCAAAAGTTATTGGAATAAGTGATATTGATGGCTATCTTTATGATAAACGCGGTTTACCAATCGCAGAGCTATTTAATATATGGTTGGAAGAAAAAATAGTATCACTTAATTACTTTAAGAACAAAATTATGCCAATAGGTCATAAACATCCTATTAAATATTCGAGTAATCCTAATAATCTTCTTGTTGAAAATGCTTTTTGTATGGTTCCAGCAGCACCAATATTTAATTATTTAGGAGTAAGTGAAATCGATAACCCCTCAATGACGGTTAATCGCATAGGTAATTGGTCATTAATAGTAGAAGGAGCAAACACCTATTCTCCTGATCCCAATAGGAAAGCAGCAAGAACGGTAATGGAACAAGTAGTATATAGAGAAAAGGGGATAATGATTGCGAATGATTATCTAGTTAATTCTGGAGGTGTAATTTTTGCAGCTCAAGAACATATAATAAAAACACCAAATGATCTTCAAATACCAAAAAAGATATTAGGACAATCAGACAAAGTTGAGAAATGGTTAAAGGATCACGCCGAGCAATTTGCTAAACTATCAAAGGAACGATTAATAGCTGGAAGAGAATATAGAGAAAATGTAATCCAGAATAACATGAATGAATTAGTTGAAATTCTGACGGCTAATCAAGATATATTGCCTTCTGCAGCAGCTGAGCAAATAAGCCTCCAACGCCTCTCTCGAAAGGAAAGTTTAAGAACCGCAAAAGATATCATGGTTTCTATTCCGGTTATTGATGTTCAAAATAATATGCAACAAGCTGCTGAATTAATGATAAAAGAGAATAGTGGAATCGTTGCTGTTCTTTCAAACGAGAAACTGATTGGGGTATTAACTGATTGGGATATAACAAAAGCTACTGCTGAGGGAATAAGTGCTTCTAACCTTGAAAATATTATGACAAGGGACGTAATTACAGCATCTCCTGATTTGAGTTTGTTAGAAATAGTAAGAGAACTTGAGCAATACAAAATTTCTGCAATGCCGGTAGTAAAAGAGGGAATTGTTCTTGGTAAAATCAGTTCCGATATTATCACTCAACATTTCATTCTTAATCTACTTCAAGAACAAGCAAGGAAATGATTAGAATTTTATAATTAATAGTATTTTAAAATTTTATATACAGTATCTCTTTGAGCAGGTTTTTTTCCTGCAGTTTTTATTATGGATATTATTTCTTGTGGAGATAAATATTCTCCATATTCTGCTCCCGCTGATTTTGATATATTTTCTTCCATTAATGTCCCTGAAAAATCATTTACTCCATAATTCAATGAAATCTGAGCCATTTTCGGACCCAGCTTTACCCAAGAGCATTGAATATTATCGATATAGTTATTAAAAAACAAACGTGCTACACAAAATAATTTAAGATCTCCCATACCATAATGCGGCTTCAATGGGATGTCTGGTAACCTTGAGAGAATGGGATTTTCGTTTACAAAAGGTAGGGGGACAAATTCAGTAAAACCCCCAGTTTGCTTTTGAATGTTCCTTAAAATATCTAAATGTTCTATACGATCTGTAAGGTCCTCAATATGACCATACATCATCGTTGAGGTGGTAGGGATTTTCAAATTATGGGCAATTTTTATAATATTAATCCATTGTGATGTGTTTATTTTCCTTGGGCAAATAATTTTTCGTACTTTATCAACAAGAATTTCTGCTGCTGTTCCTGGAATTGAATCTAAACCCGCTTTCTTTAGTTCCTTTAAGGTTTCTTCAATATCATTTCCATGTAATTTCGACATATAGAAAATCTCTTGGGGCGAGAATGCATGAACATGAAGATTGCTACTCACTTCTTTAACGATTTTTAAGATATTTAAGTAATATTCAAAATTTAATTCTGGATTTATACCCCCTTGAATACATAATTCAGTACATCCAGCTTCATAGGCCTTGAGGGTTTTTTCACGGATTGCTTCAAGATTTAATAGAAAAGCATCCTCATCTTTACTTGTAACACTAAAAGAACAAAAACGACAACCTTGATAACAGATATTTGTAAAATTAATGTTACGATTTACTATAAAGGTCACAACATCATTCTTCTTCTGAAGACAGAGATTATTTGCAGAATTTTGGAGTGCAAAAAATTCCTTACCAGTTACTTTTAATAATTTTAAAGCCTCCTCTTTAGTTATTTCCTCAGAGTTCTCTGCCTTTTTGAGAACTTCTTTAACTTTTGGATCAATATGCTTGTATTCAGAAATCATTTTTCTCTATATTATCTTTTTAATTATAGATCTTATTTTTTCTGAGCAAAACCCATCTTTTTTGATAAATTTCTCATATATTGGTAGTCGTTCTTTTAATTCATATCCTTCTTTTTTACAAATTTTTGTTAAATACTCGACTTGTGGCCATGGATGATGGGGATTGATATAATCGATTGTAACTGGAGAAATACCTCCAAAATCGCTAATTCCCATTGATATTGCTTCTTTTTCATAGCCTTTTAATAAATTTGGAGGGACTTGTATTGCAATTTCATTTCCCATAATTAATTTAGCAATCCCGATTGTTTTGAGTATATCATCTATGGATAAAGGATTAATGGGGTGATATTTTATATTTTGTTTTTCTGTATAATTTTGTAATATAATTTCTTGTATATGACCATATTGTTTATGGATTTTGTATATTAATAATAAATCATTAATGCGATCGGTTTCGTCCTCGCCAATCCCTAATAAAAGACCAGTAGTAAAGGGAATTTTAAGTTTTCCTGCATTTTGAATAAATTGAATTCGTTTTTTAGGTAATTTTCCAGGAGAAAATTCATGAACACCTCCTTGCATTGATAATTTCTCACAAGTACTTTCTAACATCAATCCCATAGAGGCATTCACAGTTTTCAACTCTTTTAGATCCTTGAAATCTATTAAACCAATATTCGTATGTGGTAATAATCTATTATCTAAGAGATTGTTACTTATTTCGATCAAGAACTCAATATATGAATTAAAACCTCGTTTTTTTAATTCATTTCTCACAATTTCAAAACTATCGGGTTTTTCCCCCGACATAAGTAATGCCTCTTTACAGTCGGAATTTTTTGCTTTTATAATTAATGAATCCAAATCCGAATTAGAAATTAATACAATGATGCCATTATCATTGTCTTTTGGAACTCGGTGGTTATAAAAACAATAGCCACAGTTGTTTCTACAGTAATTAGAAAGTGAAATCGTAAAATTCTTCGAATAAGTTATAGTTTTATTGTCCTTATTTATATTATTTACTTCTTGACGTATTTTACGTAAGGATAAAGATTTAAGTTTTTCTAAGCTCTGGGAAGATTTTTTCATTTTACTTTTAAATATTTTAATTTAAGATAATTCTTTCTTGTTTTAACTTTAGATAAATGATACCCGGGTGCATCCTTCATGCGTAAGAAACCCTCTCCTTCAACCAAGGTAATCGCATCTTCTCCTCCAATAATCCAAGGAGCAATTGTCAGTCTTATTTCATCTACTAAATTCTCTTTTATAAAACTCCAATTTAGATTTCCTCCCCCTTCTAACAGGATTGACCTAATACCCATTTGATATAACTTGGGTAATAAAAAATTAATATTTACACGCTTAGTATCGCCAGAAGTAATAACATTAACATTTTTTGATTTATATTCATTTATTTTGTCAATAGGAACTTTCTCAGTAGTACAAATGATTGTTGGATATATTTCAGGTTGATATGTAATGACATTTGAGTTTATTGGTATCGTTAAATTACTATCTACAATAATGCGATAATAACCAGAATGCGAATAAAATTTGATATGAAGTTTTGGATTATCGATTAATATGGTATTTTTCCCAACCATTATTGCATCAACTTTGGTTCTGAGTTTATGTACTTCTTTCCAATCTTCATCATCAGATATCTCTGTATCGCCTTGTTTAGAGGCGATTTTTCCATCTATGGTCATAGCGGCACTTAAAATAATATAAGGCTTATCATTTACCTTCATATATACATTTTCCTCCAATATATACTCTTTTGATATTCCTTCCATTAGTCCTATGAAGAAGTAATGAAAAAAACCCATCTCTATCTAAATTATTAAAATAATAATTTGGATCATTTAAATTAATAATAACTAAATCAGCCAGCTTACCCAAAGATATTGAGCCTACCTTTGATTCAATATAAAAATTTTTTGCAGCGTTAATAGTTACCATTTTAAAAATATTTTTAGCAATTATTTTGATTGATTTATCATCTCTAATTTGGTTTTTCGCAATATAATATAAATATCGCATTTCTTCAAATAAATTTAAATTATTAACCATAACATTATCAGTCCCTAGCGAAATGGGAATGCTTAGTTCCAATAAGTCTTTTACAGGAGGATATCCAAGTCCAAAATATCCATTACTCCTCGGACATAATACTAGTTTAATATTGTTTTGTTTAATTTTTCGTAACTCGTTAGATTCTAATTGAGTTCCATGGATCATTATATCTACTAAAGCATCATCCATTATCTGTTTAAAAAGAAAATCCTCATGATTAAGTTCAGCAACATGACAAGCTAATTTTTTACTTGAAAATGATTTCATAGTTCTAAGTTCAGTCTTTAACTCTTCAGAAAGCTGATGATAACTAGATAGTCCAATCCCATCTGATTTATTAAAAACTTTTTTTACTTCATCTAATTGATTAAATCGTCCGAAGATTAAACATCTAATGCTTTCATTTCTCAATGCTTTTTGTAATGATTCAATCCCCTTGACACCATTTTCTCTGAAATCCATAAAATATGTAATTCCATTCGAAATCATTTCCTGGATAGCGGACTTTATTCCCTTGATTTTTTCGGATTCAGCAGTTTCACGTAATAGTTGATGTTTAATACCATTAGGAGGACTTACCACTTCAATTAATTCTTTATTGTGACCTTTTTCTTTAGCAAAACTATCTCCTATATGAGTATGAGAATTAATTAATCCAGGAATTACAAGATAGTTTTCTTGCATTCTATCAAGAGTAATATCTGTGTCAATCTCTTCAAATTTAAAATCAGTAATTATTCCTTCCTCGTCGAAATATAGATTCACATTTTGTTTTAATTCTAAATTCTCTCCAATTAACCCAAATCGACAATAAAGATGCTTTTGCGCCATTTTTCTAAATCAGACAAGCATGATAGTTTTATAAATTAAATTCTAAACTTTAATAGAACAAACTTAGTCATTAATATTTTTTATATTAGATATCTACTTTTATTAAATAGGAAAATTAATATAAGTTCGTGATACTTAATTAGCCATTTTAAAAAAGATTTACAGAATTCTGGCTCAAAAGTCGACATTCCGATTGATAAAGTTGGAATCGTAGGGGTCGAAAAAAAAGTCGATATCATTCAAGAAAATAAACGCTATTCCTTTTATCCTAAGATCTCTGCTCTGATCTCTCTGCCTGCCAAACAACGAGGGATACATATGTCTCGCACCTCTGAAACAATTGAAGAAATTATAAATGAGGTTATTTTCAAGCCAACACCCTCCGTAGAAGTTGTAGGAGATAGAATAGCACGAGAACTTCTTAAAAAACATCCCTATACAAAAAAAGTCCATGTAAAACTTGAAGGAAAAATAGTGGTCCAAACTAAAGATGAACAACAAAGAAATATCCAAAAGTCATATAAGATCAGTTCATTTGTAAAAGCTTTTAAAAACGTATCTGGAGAAATTGATTTTAATTATTATATCGGTGCCAGTGCTGTAGGTATGACTGTATGTCCTTGCGCAAAAGAAATGAGTCAAGAATATGCCGAAGAAATAATTAAAAATAGAAGGGATATCAATTTGCGAGAAGAAGATATTAAGAAACTTTTAAATATCTTACCTTTTAGCTCTCACAATCAACGATCAAAAGGAACTATCATTGTTCAAATTAAAGATTTAAACAATCATAAAATTGATGTTTTAGATATAATTGATATAATTGAGGGCTCGATGTCTGGTAAAATGCAATCTGTTTTAAAAAGACCAGAAGAGGCAAAGCTCGTGCGAACTGCTCATCTAAATCCACTCTTTTCTGAAGATGTCGTTAGGCAAATGGCAAAGAATTTTATCTTAAGCGATTTTCCAAATTTGGAGGATCATTGTAAAATTAAATTTTCGATTGAAAGCTATGAATCCATTCACCCCCATAATGTATATTCAGAATTAAAAACAACTATCGGAGAATTAAGAAGAATTATTGGAAAAAGTAGATAGTTCTTTGCAACTCAATCATTTTATTTTTAAAATTCGTCTATAGATAGTAATATAATTTTTGATGCTAATAATTCTTGGATTTCTCCTAAAATTAAGGGGAATAGGTGCGCTACAACGAGAACACAAATTAGAAGTTTTCAACCAGTCTTTAAACTCATCTGCATGGGAAGGGTACCTACAATTAGGACATAAAATGATTCCTCTTCCTTTATCTTCTGGAAATTTAGGCAATTTAAAACAGAAAATGCATTTGAAATCTTCTTCTGTCAGAAACGCTGCTTTAGGCTTATAAATATTTATATTTTGAATTTTATGACTAGTTTTAGTTTTTTGCGTTTGACTATTTTTGGGCGTTCTCGTTTTGTGGCTGTGAGGTGCTGAAGTGACTCTTGATGAATGATAAGAAGCACGACTTGATCGGGGCTCTGTTCTGGATAAGGGAGGACTAGATCGATTAGTTGTTTGTACTCTCTGATTTTGGTTACTAGGTCTTGTCAAAGAATTTATTCTTCGAGTACGTTGTGTGATATATTCACGAGTTAAAGGAGATAATTGTCTTTGTGTATTCAAAAAACCAAATATGATTAAATTTAAAATAGTTAGAATAAATAAAAGTAAAATATTTATATCTAAAGAGAAGCGAAATGGTATTAATATAGAATTATATAACTCCGAAATAGAGTAAAAGATTATCCAATAAAGAATAATACCAAAAATTATGAAGAAAGATAATAAATATCCTACAACTTTAGCTTTTACGGCTCTTCTCCCAAAATAGATCACATTATATCTTTTAAAGCAACGATATAATGAATAAGATCCATATAAAACAAATGGAAGTCCAAATATTAAACTCCATAAACTAAAATAGAAATTAGAGTCCATAATGAGATTTTCTCCCAATAAACTCGTATAGGAACCCCAAATGGAATAAAAAATTCCAATAAATAGAGGCAGAATAACAAAAAATGCGGTATTGTAAGGGGAATTGAATTCACGATGCTGTTTAATGTTTTCGAAAACTTTTATTATGAAAAATAACCATAAACCGATAAATACCCAAGTTAAAAAGATATTTAGTGAAATTGAGATTAATCCATGGATAGAACCAATTAATATAAAAAAAAATATTATTAGATATTTCTTTTTTAGCATGGATTAATCAACTAATTCTTTTATTCATCATATTCTAAATAAGCAGCCTTCCCCTCAATAATGGGGTTCATGAACTCCAAAATTTCAGGTAACATTCGCACATCTATATTTCCCTTAATCTCGAAGGGTACAGAAAACCATTGTCTTTTTTTAATGTTCGCACGATAAATTTCAAAACCCATAGATTTTCCATTTATCTGATAAGGATCAATCACAAGTGCTATTGCTTTGTCCCATAACGCCTGATATCTAGATTGGGTACCTAAATCCTCCTTAGACATAAAACATCCATAAGATGGATGAGAGTGATACCATCCACAAATAAACAAACTACTTTTTTTAATATCTTTAAATGCTCTTACATAATTTTTATAGTCTTTAATTTCAGCATATACGGCATTTCCATGACCCATTGGATAAACGTCTTCAACAAGTAAAATATCATGAACTTTATCAATTTTTCCAGCGAGTAGCCCTATGACTTCTACCCAACTTTCTCTCGGAATTTTTGAATGCGCATATTTTAACGCATGACTAGCAATCTTAAGAAAAGATTTTACATTTATGATAATAGGTGATTTACTTTTACCATTTCCCGAAGAGGTTTTAATGATCTCCGAGGGAATCGGCTCCAGATTAGCTTTATTAAACTCTGTATGCTCTAAGATAGGTTCATTTATTATTTCACTTGCTATCTCGTCCGTTATTTCTTCTTCTAATTGTAATTCTGAATATATTTCTTTAAGTAATTCATTTTTGATTTTCGCTTTGATTTTTTGTTTTATCGCTTCTCTAATTGGGTCATTTGCGATTTCATCATTTTTCATAATATTTCACCACTTTTCATTTGCATACTTCTTTACTAGGTTTTTGACCTTTTTCTCAAAGAATTTTTGATCCTTGATCATTTCAATCGCTGCCTTTTTATTAAATACATCTGTTGGATTTACATATTTTCCTCGTGTATTTAACATAGCAATTATTGCTTGTACTACAGTGACCGCTGTTTTCGATGGACTCCAACCTCCTTTTTTACCAACCAAAGAAGGATCAACCAATGCTAAGCATATATTTCTTTGTCCTTTATATTCACTTGGTTTAGGCCAAAAATTTGGATGCCAAATAGGGGTATGAAGTCTTACATATGGCGGTTGCTTAGGATACTGAGCAGGGAATTTCATCTCTAGTTTAAAGATACCCCCTGCATAAGCTGTGCCTTTTGGACCCTTAATAGTAATAGCTAAGTGGTCAATACTTTTTTTATTTGGATTAAATGGTTTTAATTGCACTATAGATCCATTCTTTAACATTTTTTTTAAGCCCGCAAAATCTCGGGAAATACGACTACTTCTTATACTCATTTTTTCTTAATCCCTTTTTTTATTTTAATTTTTATAGTTTTTAACAAGAAAATTATTGTAAATAATTATTTTGATAATAAATTCATTTTAATTTTAGAGTTACATAAATTTCTCCACCTTTAAACCCAGCTATCGTTAAAAATTCTAAATTACGCAATTCATTTTCTATAAAGGTCTTTTCTAAATCAACAACTTGTATATCATTGAAATCCAATAGTGTAATCACAGGTTCAAAATCCTCCTCTAATTTATATCCATGCCTTGTTAAAATTTTTATAATATTCATGCAAAGTGAATCTGGTTTCATTTTTATAATGACACGTCGAACATTTTTTCCACATTGAGAGCATTCTGGGTTCCTTGTTTTTTCAATATGATACATTTTCATTGTAATACCATTAAAGATTACATAATCCTTTATGGGTTGTCCTAATCCTTTATGTCCTTGCTTCCAATGAATAATTTTTACAGTCTCATGAGACTGGAAGGCAGATATAACTGCATTAATTGTAATTATTCCCGGATCATGTCTATCTATAATTTTTACGATATCATCTTCAGTATATTCTGGTAAGAAATTATATTTATTAACAAATTCATTCGCAACCTTTTGAATATATTTAATATCATTCATATCTTTTGGATTTGGATCTCTATCAAATTTTTCTTTAAAAGCCATATCCCCTTTAAAAACACAATGTATTCTTTTTCGAGGAATTCCAACTACAGTACAAGCTGCCATCTCATCACTTTCACCAATAGGCAATGGGTTGCACTCATAACAAGCATTTTTATAGGGAAGTACCGTATAGAAATGTCCATGATAACCAGATACTCCTCCATCGACTAAAGGTTTTCTAAATCTTATACATTGGGAATTTAAGTTTAAACGTGCATTCATTGAGTCAAGACCTCCAACCACGACATCAGCAGCTTGATATATCTCAGGTTTTAATCGTTCTAGAGAGGTAAAATAACCTTTAATAATAATATTTGGATTTATATCCTTTAATGTTCGTGCTGCTACAATCGCTTTTGACTCTCCAATTTGAGCTCCAGTAAAAAGTATTTGACGGTTTAAATTAGAATGTTCAATAATATCTAAATCAACAAGATCGAGATGACCCACACCTAACATCGCTAAATTTTTTGCAATTTCACAGCCTAACCCTCCTACACCTACAATAAGTACTCTCGAATTTTTTACAACCTTTTGTGACCAACCCTCAAGACGAAATTGGCGGTCATACAGTTCTCGTTCCTCCACTGTTAATTCTCTAGCAAAAAAATCTGAATGTTTATCCAATCTTATCACCTTAATTATTAATAAAAAAAATAAATGAAGGACATGTGCCTTCTAATTATAAATTATATAGAAAATTATATAAGTCTACCCGCTGTACTCGCAGGAATCAATAGAATGTCGTCTCCATCGTTTACATTATAATCTTTTAATTGATTATTTTCTTCCATGGTAACTCCACCAGAAGATAAATGAAATTCATTAGGATCAAGTCCATATAGGTTTCCTAATGTTTGTTTTATATCACTGACTTGATTTGCGTCATTTACAGTTAACTTTTCTTTCTTTTCACCGGGACCTATAGTTGACATAAAGTATAGAGTCAATTTCTTTCCTGCCGAAGGCGTTTTACTTGTAGGCGTTTTAGACTTTAAAGGTTCTAATTCCTCATCAAAATCATTTTCAAAACTCATTTAATTCACTTCCTTTTTTTTTAATAGTTTATTTTTAAACTTACTAAAAACATGCTAAAATGATATTATAAAACCAATTGGCATAATTTTGAAATTTCATAAATTAAGATAATAATGTCCTTATTAATTTTAGAAAATATACTTATAAATTGAATAAATCGTTAGTAAATAATATTAATTGAGAGATATCATTTAAGACTAAAGAAATGATTAACAAGTTAATTTCATTCAATCTCATAGAAGTATACTCTTATGAATTCTCCTAATAATGCTGAATATATTGTTTTTGAATTAATTGAAGAATACTTAAAAAAGAAACCTTTCTTCTCAATAGAGGATATTGTAGTGTTCATTAATAATAGAGTAAAGTTAAACCCAGATATAAATAAAAATAAGATCGAAAAAATAATAAAAAAACTTATCAAAAGAAGAATCCTTATACCTGGGACTAAATTAATGAAAAATAATATAATCGAACATCCAGTAAGAAATGAAATTTTTAATTTAATTAAGCAAACTCCATCAAACATTAATGAAATTATGAACGCCATAGACATTGGAAGTAATCAGGCTCTATGGCATCTATCTTGTTTAGAAAAATTTCAATTTGTCCGATCTAGAAAATTTGATAATCAAAGGGTGTTCTTTAATTCTGATTTAAATCCAGAATTTGATGAACTTTATTTCTACTTAAGACAGAATTTCATTAAAGAAATAATAAATTTCATGCTGGAGGAAAAAAAAGACTTTAAAATAACCGAAATTGCAAATAGGTTGAAAAAAAATTATAATACTATAAAAAAGTATCTTAAGATTTTACAAAGTTTAAAACTAATTAACGTAAAAAAGCAAAATAAAAAACTATTATTTAGCTTAAACGAAGATAAATTTTTTGAGGTTAGAAATTTTATAAATGAGGAATAGAAGAGAATTTGCAAATTTATTCCAATGGAATTTAAATTATGAATTTAACATTTAAAATTTAGAAGAAGGCATTATTAAAATTATGAAAAACAAATATTTATTATTTGGAACAGCCATATTATATCTTTTTTTTATTCTTCTCTATCTTATTTTTATATTCTTTAAAATTGATAATATCCTTCTAAAATCGATCCTTATTATTAGTAGCGTAATTGCTGTACCTAGTTTTACTCTCTATACGATCATAGAAACTAAAAAACCTGATGAGCTAATTTTAAAGAAGAAAGTCCCTTTTAAAAAAAGAACGTTTAAGGGAAACTATGGCGCTTTTATAAATGATTATTTCGAAGCAATGCCTATAATTGATAATTATGCTACTTCAGATGATTCATATGAAGAAATTCCAAAACTTCATGAGTTTATTTTCTCATTATTCAATCCAGAAGAGTTAGATAGGATAGAACTGTTAAATTTATCTAAAATGGATAAGATATTTTTTCTCAGAGAATTATTATATTATAATGCCGAGGAAAGGAAAGATTTAATTGAATCCATGTTGGAAGCAGAGAATGATGAAAAGGTTGTATATTATCCTCCTCAAATGAAAATTGGAATGCAAGATAAAATACGCGTCTATGTGAGATCCTTAGTGGAGCCTGGAGAGAAAACTAAAATTTTAATAATTGAATCTTCAGAATTCATTAAAGAGCTAAAAGAAAAAATATCAATATTTTTTGGATATGATCTTGATGATTTTTTACTCTCCACTGGCGGAATATTATTACGTGAAGATTCCCTAGTAAGGGACTATAATATTGATGATGATGATGAAATTGCTTTAATTCCACGAAATAAAAAATAATATCTTAATTTTATATGGAAGAGTCTTTGCTAATTATAATATGCTAACTATGCCTGCTGTGCTAGCAGGAATTAATAAAATATCATCTCCGTCTTCAACATTATAATCATTCAGCGTGAATCCTTCCTCCATAGTAACTCCTCCTGTAGACAAATGAAAATCAGCGGGATCTAAACCGAAGATATTTGCCACCGTCTCCTTGATATCCCTAATCTTGTATCCTGTATACATTAATAATTTTTGCTTCTTTTCCCCCGGGCCTATAGTTGACATCAAATATACGGATATTTTTTTAGCTTCAGGAGTTATTGCAGTTTTAGGAGTTTTGGTTGTAAGATCATCGGAAGGTGGTTTTTTTAATTCCTCAAACTCATCATCCAAATCTTCATCTAACTCCTCATCAAAATCTTCCTCGAATTCTTCATCCAAATCTTCATCCTCATCAAAATTCATTAGTCAAACACCCTTAAACTTTGCTTAAAAAATATTTTATTATGAAAATAATAGAATTTAAATTATATAAATAAGCTCCCATTTAGTAAAGAATTTTAAAATTAAATCACAAACACTTTAGAAGGTATATCACTATTATTTACTAAAAATGTGAGATTAATACTGTGATTATTATGAACGATAAATCTATTCCTAAATACCAAATTCGAGAAAAAACACCCCAGAATGATATAGATACAAGTTCAAATCAAAAATTACTTAAAAAAATAAAAGATGAACAAGCTAAATTAATTAAAGAAAAAGTTGAATGGGAAAAAGTTCTAAAAAAAATTGAAGAATATGGCGATGATATTGAGAGCCTTGAGAAGAAGAGAAAGGAGAGAGAAATAGAAGTTCGAAAACTCTTAAAAGAACGCGATGAGATAAAAAATGATATAGAAAAAATGAGATACGATATAAAACAGCATAAAATTTCTCTTCAAATTAAAGAAAAGCAATTAAATCAAAAGAGTAATGATTTAAAACAATATCAAGATAAGTTAAATACTGTTAGAGATGATTTAGAGAAAGAAAAAGCCAATTTACAAGAAGAAAAAAGCAAAGCAGAAAATCATATTAAAAAAATTAAGACAAAAATACCAGGTATGGAAAGAAGAGAAAATGCTTTGGAAAGGACAATTGAAAAACACGAAGACAAGTTAATGGACTTAAGAAATGAGATCAAGGACCTGATGAGAGAGAAGGATAATCTAAATAAAAAGATTAATGATATGAAAAGAGAACTCATAGACGAAAGGAATCGTATTGAAGATGAGAAAAGACGTTTAAAGGAATATAAAGATAAAATCAAATATAAGCAAAAAAGTTTAGATCTAAAAGCTCGTGATATTGATAAGAAAAAAAAAAACTTAGAAAAATTTAGAGCCAAAGTCGATGATGAGGTAAGAAATTTAGAAACATCCAGAAAAAATGAAGAAAAAAGACTGAAAGAATTAAACAAAAAAATTCCGAAAGCAGAAAGCTTCTATCATTCATTAGAGCGAAATATCAAAGAATTAGAGAATAAATTAAAAAGTTTACAAAATCATTTTGATAAAATTGAAAAGGAAAAAATTTCCATTGAAGATGAGAAAAACACAATTAGGAAAGAGAGAGATAAATTAGAAAGAGATAAAGAACGATTTTTAAAAGAAAAGAAAGAATTTGAGAATCAAATACGAAAATTAAATGATATTCCTAAATTTAAAATAAAATCAAAGAAACCTTCATAATACTATTCTTGGTTAGAAATTCCATGATAATTCCGATAGGGATTGAGGGCGATTATATAGAATCTAAAAGAACCCGCCTTTTTTTCGATGTTAAGGGAGTACATCATCCGAATGACAGAAAAATATGCTTTATTAGATTTTACCCTAGTACAGATGGCGATAGAGTTAAGGATGGTACAAAATATAAAAAAATCTATGATCTTAAGGAAAGATCTTCTTTTTTAAAAGCAAATTATCCCCAATATCTATTTTTTTCTAAAGAATGGGATTTGGAATTACAGGCAGTCAAAAATGAGGAGATTAAACAGATATACTCTCCAAGAATCTATTTCAAGTCATTATATAATAGAAATAATCTCTCCCGAGTTGAGAAAGCTTCGAAAGGTTTGTGCGAATTGTTCATTGAGGAGGGAGGTATACCAGATGATGCAATTGGCATAACTGGTTCCCAAATGGTCGGTTTAAATAAAAATGAATCAGATATTGATTTAGTAATATATGGTACTAAAAATAGTATAGATTTCCAACAATCTTTAGATAAAGTTTTTAAAGCTCCAAATAATTGTCGGATGTATAATAAACAAGAGTATCTCAAACACTATAATTGGCGTGCAGGTGGTTCTGATATTCCATATGAAAAATTTTTTTACTCCGAAAGGAGAAAATTACATCAAGGCAAATATAAGGGTATTGACTTTTTTATAAGATATCTTAAAAGCCCTGAAGATTGGAAAGGAAGTTATTATGATTATCAATTTCAAAATCTTGGCAGAATTTATCTGAAAGCAAAAATCAAAGATGCTACAGATTCTATTTTTACACCTTGTAATTATAAAATCGAAACATTAAAGATATTATCTTCATCAATTAATGACCAAAAAATTCGAATAGAAAGAATCAATGAAGTCTGTTCCTACAGAGGAAGATATTGTGAACAAGCTATAGAAGATGAAACTGTCATTATAAATGGTAAATTAGAAAAAGTGCGATTTAAACATCAACAAGAATATTTTCGGATAGTGTTGGAGAATCAAATTACTGATAAAATGATTGTTATACCATAGAAATCAATTAATATGGATTTTACAAAAAGATTTTAGATATTTTGCATTTTTAATATTAAGGAATTATGATCGAACGATTTAAAGAATCGCTTAGGCACGATCCTGATGATTTAGATAGTTGGATTAATTTGGGAGATGCTTATTATGATAAAGATGATTTTGAGAACGCAATACATAGTTATAAAAAAGCACTTGAAATTAATCCATATTATTCAGAAATTTGGAATAATTTAGGACTCAGTTATTCGATGAAAGGTGAATTAGATGATGCAATTGATTCCTATTTTCATGCACTCAAATTAGATCCTGAGGATGCCGTAGTTTATTATAATATTGCTTGTGCTTATGAAGAGAAAGAACAATATGATAAAGCATTAAAATACTATAAGAAATCTTTAGAATTTGATCCAAGTTATACCGATGCGCTAAATAACATGGCAATTCTTTATAAAGACCTCAACCAACATGATAAAGCAATTAGAAGCTACGAAAAAGCGATCAAAATTAATCCAGATGACCCAATATTATACAATAATTTAGCTTCAATATATTTTGATTTACAGGATTTCACAAATGCCATATTTTATAATAAAAAAGCATTAGAATTAGCTCCCGATAATCCAGATCTATGGTTTGATTTCGGAGAAATTGCCTATGAAACAAGAGAATATGATATAGCTATCGCTTCTTTTTCAAAGTCCTTAGAATTTGATCCCTACCTTCTCAGAGCGTGGAATTATATAGGATTATCCTACTTATTTAAGGAAAATTGCAGCAAGGCGATTGAATCCTTTAATCAAGCACTTACTCTGAATGATAAAGATCCTATTCTTTATGAAAATCTTGGCTTTTCTTACGAACTACTGCAAGATTATTCTCAAGCAATGATATATTACAATAAGGCACTAGATTTACATCCAGAATTTATTAATGTTCTGAAAAAAGTGGCTAAAATACAATACCAAAAAAAAAACTTTACCGTTGCTGCTGAATACTACGAGAAGGTATTCAATCTTAATTCGAATGAACAAGATGTTGTTGAGACTCTTATTAGTTGCTATGAAAAATTAAATGATGTTAAAAATCTAAAAAAATGGCGTCAAATTAAACTTAATTTGCGATAAAATTAGCTGATAGTATTTTAATAATTAAATTTTAAAGGAAATCGAATTATTGTTAGATTAATGCAAGTTTATAATACCGACCTTCATATCCATAGTCCTCATTCAATCGCAGTATCACAATCTCTGAATTTGGATACCATGGTTGACACCTGTAAACAAAAAGGACTCCATGTCCTAGGAACTGGCGATATTTTACAACCAGAGTGGTTAAAATACATGCAGCATAACCTTCAGAAAAATAGCGATGGTTCTTATCAATATAATGACATATTTTTCATCCTACAAACTGAAATCGAGGATAAGGAAAATATTCATCATGTAGTACTTTTTCCTGATTTTAAAAGCGTAGTTGAAGCTCAAAAAAAGCTCCATAGTTACTCCAAGAATTTATTTGATGAATGGGGTGGTAGACCAAGGGTTAATTTAACTCCAGCTGATTTAGTAGATATAATTACGGATTTAGGGGGTATGATCGGTCCCGCACACGCTTTTACTCCTTTCAAAGCAATCTTCCGCCAAAATCAATATAGTAATTTGGAAGATTGCTACCAAGATGCTCTAAAAAAGGTATCATTCATTGAATTGGGACTTTCAGCGAATACTAATTTAGCAGATCGTTTGGAATGCCTAAAAGATATATCTTTTCTTAGTAACAGTGATGCTCATTCGCAATCACCACGCTCTTTGGGAAGAGAATTTAACAGAATTGAAATAGATAATCCTTCTTTTGATGAAATAAAATCTGCGTTACTAAGAAAAAATTCGCGAAAAATTATACTCAATGTAGGTTTGCATCCAAAACTTGGGAAATACTATAATATGTTTTGTTATAAATGTAGGCGGCGAATAATTTTTAAAAAAGCCGATAAGGCTTCTAGCTCGATTTTTAGTAAATACCGCATCAAACCAGAATTCGTTGAGTATTATTCTAATGACTTAAAAAGCGCACGAACGGATTTTATCAATACTGTTGCGAAGGGAAAAATGATCTGTCCTGCATGTAAGGAAAAATTGAATAAAAACTATAAAATTAAGTTGGGCGTTAGTGAAAGAATTGAAATTATCGCTAGCTATAAAAAATCTACCCATCCCCGTCATCGTCCTCCCTATATCAATGCAATTCCATTAATCGATATTATTCGCTCAATCAAAAATATAAAAAGTAGCACTAGCAAGACTGTTTTAAATGCCTATGATAAGATAATTTCTCAATTGGGACCCGAGTATGAAATTTTAATTGATTTACCCACAGAGACCATCAAAAATTATAATAAAAACATTGGTGAAATAATAGAGGCTATGCGAAATGGCGAGATTAGTTATACTCCTGGTGGTGGAGGAACTTATGGAGCGATCAAAGTTGATTTAGATGTTTAATAATGTATAATATAAAAATCAAGCTTAGATATTAAATTCAAAGTTACAATTAAGAAGTTCACCACAACGAGGACAAGTCATCCAATCAAAAACTCGAGCGGAAACTAAAAATAAATCCATTTGATCTCTGGGAAATTGATTTCTGAATTTCTTTTTATAATCTCCTGTAGGGCAACTAATAATAACTCTGACATTAATCAAATTATCATCATTTGACCCACTAGAAGCTTTATCATCATTTTTTTTATTTATATCAATTTCCATGACCAACAACCCCTAGTATATTTAACATGAAAATCTATTCTTATAAATTTTAGTAATTTCAATTAAATTCTTCTCTTAGCTCAAAATGAGCATATACATACGAATTAAATATTGATGATATTACATGCATATTACTACGCTATATTATATGGATATAATACTCATATTATAAAACACACTATTTATCAAAATGGATGTTGTGAATGACAAACGATGAATTTGATCTAAATAAAGTGGTAAATTCGCGATTATCGGTACGATCAAGATTTAATGAAATTGCACGTCAAAATAAAATAGATAATCAAAATGCAAATTTAGATAGCGATAAATATTTATCTGATTTATTGAAAGTCCTCAAAATTAAATCTATAGTCGTTGGAATTGGAGGAGCGGGTAATAATACAGTATCAAGAATGCAAGAATTTCAAACAGACTGTGTAGAAACTCTCAATATTAATACTGATGCTCACGACCTTTATTATTCCAATGCCACTAAAAAATTATTAATTGGGAAGGAAACTTGTAATGGACTAGGTTCAGGTAATGATCCTGAAATTGGGGCAACGGCAGCAGAAGAGGATGCTGAAAGATTAGCCGAGGCTTTGAATGCTGATGTTGTATTTTTAACATACGGGTTAGGTGGAGGAACTGGAACGGGAGCAGCCCCCATTATTGCAAGAGAAGCAAAAAAGAATAACGCAACGGTAGTTACGTTTTGTTCGATACCTTTTTCTTCAGAAGGTAATGAGAGAAGATCACGAGCTCAAAGGGGGTTAAAGGAACTCGTGAAAAATACCGACACATTAATCCCCATTCCTAATGATAATTTATTAAAATTTAATGAAAAATTGCCAATTTTATCCGGATTTAAAATAATGGATGAAGTGTTAATTAGGAGCATAAAAGAAATTTTGAATTTAATTAACAATTGTGGTTTAATAAATATTGATTACGCTGATGTGAGAAAAGTACTTGAAAAATCTGGGTTATATCCGAGTGGGCTAATTGGCATAACAGAATCATTAGGTGAGGAGAAAGATTTAATCAGTAAAGCGCATCTAGCCTTAAATAACCCGCTTTTAGATCCTGATCCTAATAAAATCGATAAGTGTATTGTATCCGTTTCAGGAGATCACAAATTATCGTTATCAAAGATGGATAAAATCATTTCTACAATATCTAATGAAATTCCCAAACAAGCATCATTAAAATTTGGAACAGCTTTAAACCCTTCTCTTGGTTCAAAAATACGGATTATGGCATTGGGAAGAGGACCAATCTCACCATATGTCCGTGCTGCAGTAGATAATACCGATTTCCCAAATAGTAATTTACGTTGATTTCATTTATCCTATTCTTTCTTTAAAAGACCGGGGATTTAAAAATCGATCAAAACCCCTTTTAATGATGAAAATTAGATATTAATTGGTGCTTTATTTTGAAGAAAAAAATGCCTAAATCTATTCTAGAAGAAGAGATTAGAAAATTTCTAAAAAAGAGAAAAGTCCTAGTTCTATGTACATGTTCAAATAATATTCCCCGTGCTACTCCTATGGATTTTTACATGGAAAATAACGATGAAAACTACAATATATATGTTGGACTTGCTCCCGGAAGAAAAGTAACTAATATCGAAGAAAATCCTATTATTAGTATCGGTATTTATTCGCCTTTAGATTCCGGAAAAATTCAAGGAATGCAAATTACCGCAATGGGAGTAAAAAATCTGATTTTTTTGAGAGAAAGAGATCAAGAATTTGAAAAAGCTCAGAAAATTGTACGAGGTAAAAGAAATCTTATTTTGAAAATAATTCCAAATAAAATAGAATATTTAGATTATGATTTAATTAAGCTAGGATATTCTCGTTTTCAATCATTGGATTTGGAAGATGTCTAAATTTATCGTGGATTACCGCATGAAGGACAAAATTTAGCTCCAGCTGGTATTTCACTGCCACAATTACTACAAAAAGTACCGTTTTCTAATTTTGGCCTAACATCTTGAGTATCATAAGCTTCATTACCGATAGGTATTGTATCAGTAGGAATAGGATCCCTTACTACTAAATAAATAATACAACCTATACATCCCGCCAATAAAGTTATTGCTAGCCACATTGCAGGTTCCATATTTCTCTTTTTTGCATCATTATAGACCCATACAGCAATAGCAATTTGTATTACGCATGAAGCAATAATAACGATAATCATTATCCCGAAGATTGCACCAAATGCTCCAAATGGATCATAATATGGGAAAGTCATTTAAGATCACTCCTTTATGATTATGGATTAACTAATAATACTAATCTTCTTTTATTTTATTTAAACCTATTGTTCTCGAGCTGACCATATCTTATCAAATATAGTATTTCATGAAATTTAATTTAATAAATACAAAAAATTTTAGGAAATCATAAATTTATCAAATTATTGGAACTGTAAAAAATAAAACAATTTATTAGTGATCAAGTTGCCCTCTAATGATGATTTGACAGATCTTAAAGACTTACAAAGCGATAAGGAAATTAAAAAAGCATTTAAAGAGATTGCTTCAAAAAATCCTGATAAATATTTTCCGACTAAAGAGTTAAGGAACTTAGGATATATGAGAAAACAATGTGAACAATGTGGCACTTTTTTTTGGACTCAACTCAAAGAAAGAACTTTTTGTGGTGATCCAGTGTGTTCTGGGGGTTTTCAAGTGACTGAAAAGAATCCCGCAAGGATAAAATTATCATATATTGGAGTATGGGAGAAAATGATTGAGGTACTAGAACCCCGAGGATACGTGCCTATAAACCGGTATCCGTGTGTTGCGAGATGGAATCCTACGTCTGAATTCACGATTGCGTCAATATCTGCTTTTCAACCTTACGTAATCACAGGCGAGGTCGAACCTCCAGCAAAGAAACTGATTATTCCCCAATTCTGTTTACGATTCAATGATATAGAGAATGTAGGCTTAACTGGTGCTCATTTAAGTGGTTTTACTATGATCGGGCAGCATTTTTTTGGGACGCCAGAGGAGTGGAATCAAGGGCAATTGTTCCAAGATATCCATGATTTTATTCATATTGGAGTGGGTTTAGCAAAGGAAGAAATTACCATCCATGAGGATAGTTGGGCTGGTGGAGGATCATTTGGATGTAGCCTTGAATTTTTCAGTAGGGGGGTAGAATTATTTAATCAAGTCTATACTATGTATGAACAAACTAGCGAAGGACCTAAAGAACTTGGTCTAAAAGTACTTGATATGGGTATGGGTCAAGAAAGAGTTGCTTGGTTCTCGCAAGGAACTCCAAATATCTATGAAGCTACATTTCCTTATGTGATTTCAAAATTAAGAGAATTAACTGATATTAAATTGGATCTAGAGTTATACAATAATTTTTCTAAATATTCAGCTTACCTAAATAGTGATGAAGTTGAAGATATGGATAATGCCTGGCAAAAAGTAGCAAATAAATTAGAAAGTACGGTATTAGAATTAAAAGCAAAGATCTTGCCGATGACTGCTCTCTATTCTATCGCAGAACATTCGAGGACGTTATTGCTTGCGATAAATGATGGAAAATTACCATCTAATATGGGAGGAGGGTATAATTTACGAGTTATTTTTCGCCGTGCAATATCTTTTATTGATACTTTTCAATGGGATATCGATCTTGCACAAGTCTGTATATGGCATGCTGAAGAATTAAAAGGGATTTTCCCAGAATTATCTGATCATTTGGGAGAAATTCGAGAGATTTTAGATGTAGAAAAGCAAAAATATTATCAAAATAAAAAGAAAGCCAGTAAAATTCTGGAAAGACGCATCAAAGATGGAGATATTTCTGTTGCAACACTTATAGAATTATATGATTCCAGAGGAATAAGCCCCGATTTAGTCAAAAAAACTGCGAAAAAGTTTGGAGTTTCAATTAAAATTCCTGATAACTTTTACAACCTTGTTGTAGAAAAACATGAAATGAAAGAAAAAGCAAAAGATCTGATTAAGGAGGTTGCACTAGATTTGGACAAAATACCTGAGACGCAAGCTCTTTATTATTACGATTATACAAATATATCTAATAAGGCAAAAGTACTGAAAATCATTGATAAAAATATAATATTGGATAAAACAATTGCGTATCCAACTTCTGGGGGTCAATTGCATGATATTGGACGAATTAATGATCAATCATTTCACAATGTCTATAAACAAGGAAATCACATTATTCATGTACTAGAGGAATCTCCGCATTTTAAAGAAGGTGATGAAGTAAGAGTTGAAGTGGATAAAAACTGGCGATATCAACTATCACAACATCATACTGCCACTCACATTGTCAATGCAGCCGCGAGAGAAATCTTGGGCGACCATATTAATCAAGCTGGCGCAAAAAAAACCCTTAAGAATTCACATTTAGATATAACCCATTATGCACAAATACCTTCAGATAAGCTTAAGCAAATTGAGGAGTTATCTAATGAAATTGTGGAGAGAAGTATCGATTTGAATTTATCTTTTATCCCTCGATCTGATGCCGAAAAAAAATATGGAATGAGAATTTACCAAGGTGGGGCTGTTCCGGGCAAAATGATACGTATTGTAGAAATTCCTGGTGTTGATGTAGAAGCTTGTGGAGGGACACATTTAAATAATACTGCAGAAACTGGCAGAATTAAGATAACTAAATCACGAAAAATTCAAGATGGAATCATCAGATTAACTTTTACTGCAGGAGAAGCAACAAAGAAGTATGAGGAAAAACAAGAAAAAATATTGCAGCAATTAGAAAAGAAATTTGGTATAGATAGACAATTTATTGTAGGACGTACAAAAGAATTACTTAATAAATGGAAAAAATTGAACAAGGCACTCGAACAACTCAAATTCGGGAAAGTGAAAGAAAAAGACCTTCAATTGAATTCAAAGGAAAGATCAACTGGGGACATCCTATCCGAATTAACAAAAACCTTAAAAACAAAGAAGGAGGAAAAAATTCCGAAAGATCTCATACCATCCCGAATAGAAAAATTTTATTCTGAATGGGAAGAAGCAAAAAAAAAGCTAAAAGATCTCCAGAATATATTTAGCAAGGATTATATTGAAAAAGTTATTAAAGATGCTGAAAAAATTAATGGTTTCAAATTAATTCTTAAATATTTTGACAATGTTTCTCAGAAAGATTTAAATTCCTTAGGGAAAAATATCATGAAATATTCGGAGGATATCATTGCTTTTTTGATAAGTACCATAAACAATGGGATGGTTCTCCTTGGTATGATGGGACAACTACCTTCTAACAAACTCAACCTTAATATGGGCTTATTTATAAGGCGGATTTCGGAAACATTTAATGGTAAAGGGGGAGGATCAATCGATTATGGTCAAGGCTTCATTAAAGACTGCCAAATCGAAGGAATTGATTTTATTCATATGATTCGCGAGGAATTAGAAGATTTATTATAAAAATTAAAACAGAACTATATAGAATAATCTCATATTTGATTAAATCGTCTTATTTTCCATAAAAATTGTCTCAATTTCCTATATATCTCTATATAGTGCTTATAGAATATGGTGAAATTACTTAAAATGTTCAAAATTATACATTAATTAATAGAATTATCAAAATTAGTGAAATAAAAAATGAAAATTATTTATAAAAAATTTGTATGTCCGAGCTGTGGCCAGGACCGCTGGCTTAAAATAAGCGGAATTTGTGTAGATTGCAGAGATAAATTAATTTTAGATGAAATCGCACAAAACCGAAAGATAAACAATTGTTTTAATATTAAAACTGTTATCTGAAACTGCTTTTATTATTTGCTATCACCTTTTAGATTTAATATAGCACTATTTTCCATGTTTAATATAATTTAAAATTTAACATACATTAGAACCTATTAGGTAAAAAAAAATAATGGATATGGTTCTATTAGCATGGTTGAAATTATACAAATTAGTGATTTGCATTATGGAAGTGAATTTGTTGCAGAATATTTAGAAAACATCATTGAATACATAAAGGATGCACAACCGGATGTCGTAATATGCACAGGGGATGTTGTTCATAAAGGACGAGTTGTTCAATATGAGAAGATCCTCCCTTATCTTAACAGAATAAAAGCCATGACAAGATTGATGGTGATCCCGGGAAATCATTGTGCTAAAAATTCAGGCCTTATTTTTTTTGAGAGATTAATTGGTCCAAGAAGATCAAGAATGATCATTGAAGAGAAGGATACAATCATCGTCGGTTTATGCTCAGCAAGAGACGATATGAGTGAAGGAATGATAGGTGATGAACAATTAGATTGGATGGGTAGATGTTTTAATAAAAATTTAGAAAACCGAATTATTGCGCTCCATCATCATCTAATACCCGTTCCATTATCGGGACAAAAATTCACGACAGTTCGAGATGCAGGTGAAATAATTGAATTTACTCAGTTATTTGAGATAGATTTAGTGTTAATGGGACATCGTCATGTACCACATGCATATATATTTGATAATAACAGAACGGATACTATCTTTTTATATTGTGGTACATCTAGCTCAAAAAAGGTGCGAGCGGATGATACACCCAGTTTTAATCATATTTTCCTGGACAAGGGTGATTTGGAAGTATATATGGTTCATTCTAATAATTTAGAGAAACATTTATTATTAGAGCGCAGAAAAAGTCGAACCAAATTTATTCGACCGAGACGAACACGTATAGAACATCTCCTGAGTTCAGCAGTGTGGGATGAATAGGAGTTTGATTATGAATAAAAATGTGTTTTAAAACCTGCTTCATTGATCTTAGCCATCTAAAGCTTTTCTAAATCATCCCTTTAGTTCTTCTAATTTATAAGAGAATAGAATTAGATTAACATTTCCTACTTATTTTTAAAAAGGATTTTATAGCAATTACAGCAAGGGATTCCGACTTTCAAGTTCCTTTTTTTATTTAATTTAAAATTTCGAGAGAAATCTATCGCCTTATATATCTGTTGTCGAAGTAATATTAATTCTGGTTCATTGCTAATATAAATACTCTTTAAAGATTCATAATGATTTTCTTTTTTACATATTGGGCAAATCGAAAAATATCTGACAAATTCTTTAAACTCATCAGAATCAAAATCTTTAGGAGTAAAAAGAGAAAAATTATTAAGTGGATAATTTGGATCAATAGATTCAACTATTAATTTAAAAACTTCTTTTTTTGTGTCAATATCGTCATATACAGAACTTAAAAAAAAATCGCTTAATCCATTTGTTCTAACAAAATCGCGAATCTCTTTTTCGGTTACCTTAAAGCTATCTAAATCATATCTTGTTCCTATTAAAATTATAGGGATGTCACCAATATTATCTCTAAATAGCCTGATCCAACTTTCTAGTTCTAAAAAAGAATCTCGGTTGGTCAAATCAAAACACAATAAACCAGCACAAGCTCCACGGCAAAAATATGGGAATAAAAAACGAAATCGCTCTCGATCTTTTAGATCCCAAATAATAAATTTATAGTTATCTAAGCCATTAGCATAACATTCTATTGGTTTAAATGATACTCCAATAGGGCTGTCATTTAAAGTATCCCCGTCTATAAACGAAGTTTTCCCGGAATTTTGAGCCCCGCCTAATACCACTTTAAGTTTGTAAGATTTAGGAATGATTAATTCACTCCATTCAGATTCAATGATAATTATTGCAGATTCAAATTTATAAAAAAGAATTTTTTGTAAAAAAATTTTACGATATCCCTTTAATTTCAAATAGGTTCCCAAAAGGATCTTTTAAAAATAAATAAAACCCTTTTTTCTCATCTCTCGGGACTTTAATAGTATCATATCCCATAGCCTTTGCCTTTTCTATAAGCTTAACACCATCCTCCACAATGATACAAGTGTGAGTGAATTTATCCTTGACTTTATCAGCTGTACTGGTAATTATAACCTCAACGGACAATTCATTCTTTTCATAACGAATGAAATTATGCGCTTCGCTAACATTAAAAAATTGCCTCATCTTATCATCCGATACCGTAAAAGATCTTATTTTTTCCAACCCAAATAAATCCATGAAAAATTTATCACTTTCTACTTCTGAATTTGAAGCAAGAGCAATATGTTCTAATTTCAACTCATTTTCACCTAAAAATATGTAATGTTAATATCACTAAATGTTTTGGCAATAAAAAATTCCTTTCATCAAGGTAATAAATTTTCTTACCTACTTCTTCCATTTATATTTAAACAATTATTAATGCTCTATTTTTTCAATTCGAAATCCTAATGAAACTTTAAAAATCTTTAGATTTTAATAAATATTAATTTATATAGTTTAATACAAAGAAGGGTTTTGCTTTAATAGATGACTGAACTAAACGAACAACAATTTTTAATGAAATTATATGAAGTTGTATATAAACTCTCAGGTATTTCAAAAACTCAAACCTATAGGTTTAAAAAAGAATGGGACGAATTACTCAAAGAATTCAATCCAAATCCTCATCTATTAAGGCAATATTCTGTGGAAAAAGATAAATTTCTTAAGGATGTTAATTATCGGATTCAGATTCTGGATATTATCAGACTTTCCTTTGATGATGGATTTCATTCAATTAAATCTTTACTTTCTACTCTCTATAACCATTACTTCAATGATTCATCGAAATTTACTCAAGAATTTTTAGAAAATGATCAACTAGAACTTAAGTATTTTATAGCTAAAGAAATTTTAGGCAATTTATTCCAATATAATCAATTGGAACACGAATCGGTACCTTTAAAATACAATATTTTGGCTAGATCATATCTAATGATCAAATTAAAAGGACAAACCGATAAAGAAATTAAGGAAAATCTAAAAAAAATTAATCTTAACTTAACCTTAACTGAGTTACGAAAACTCCTTAAAGAAATAGTCGATGACGGTTTTCTTACAAAAACTAAGAAAGGTAAGGAAAATATTTATAAATTAGCGAAAGAAATTGAATTATCTGAAGAGGGTAAAAAGAAATTTAACCAAGTATTACGACCCCTCGTAGATTGGCCTACTCTTTTTTGGAGAAGTTACTATAATATTAGAGAAATTAATGTTACCATTACAGAGGGCGCCAAAAATCCCGAATTATTAAATAAGATCTTATCTAAAGCAGCGACTCAAGGCTATTTGGCATGCCATTACGTTTTTGAGAATTTAAAAAAATATTATGAAGAAAATCAATAGAAGCTAATCCCTCAAAATTCTTTTGTCTTCTTTATAGGTATTTCATAATGCTCTAAAAGTGAAGTTAAATGCTTTTTATCTTCTGAGTTTGTGCCCTTCCAATCGATTATAAAATAATCAATCGCTTCAGTTGTATTTTCTATCATTTGGGTGATTAAGGTCTGATTAAGCAGTTGGATATAATATTTCGGGCATATAAAAGACAATGCAATCTCGGGGAGTCTCATAATTTTATTAAAATTTGGAGCATAGTGCGTACCACCAAATCCTAAACCTATTTTTATATTAGAATCCTTGTTATAAGAAAGATATTTGAAGATGGTATCTATAATTGCATTTCCGACCATCTCACCTGCCTCTTTTATATTCCATTCTTTTTTACTACTCCCAAGCTCCATATACACCAGAGGGATTTCCAGATTTGTTGGACCATGGTGAGTCACTTCCATGTCGAATGTAAAATTAGGTAAATTCTTCATGTTTAAATGCTTCTCTAAACATATAAAACCCGCTTTTTGTAATAAGGCACTTGTTTTTGATAATTGACAAGGATCTCCTCCAAATCTTGCATCCTTGCTCCAATTGCCTGTAGTGTGAATTAAAATTGCTGGTCTTGCTGTTTTTGACGTATGTCGACTAGCAAAAATAATAGCATCAGGATTGATGTTAAATTGGTCTAATTTTAAATTATTCAAGAAAATTAGCGGTTCATCTGTCAACCCTAAATATATTTGATTATTAATTAAAGGAGTATTTAGATTATTTTTCTCTATAAATCCTTCAAAGTTATATATGGGATTTTCATGCCATATTTTCTCAGACTTTCTAAAGTAGAATAATTTGGAATTCAATAAATTATTCCTAATATTCATTGAAGCTTTGTCCTCTGTAGATGTAATTATCAGAAATTCCATTTATACCAACATTTCGAGCGTATACTCTAAATTTTAATTTGTTACCACAAAACTTTTATAAACTTTTTCAATCTTGAGAATAATAATGATAGAGAATTTTTTAATTGTAGCGATAGTGTCTTTAGTTTTAGGTATCTTTTTTTTCGTTGCAGATTTTTATGAGCATACCCATCCTAAGCTCCATATTTCTCTTATTGCGGGAATTTCATTAGCATATTTCTTTCTTGTACTGCTTCCGGAAGTCGCCGTCGGAATTCCCGTAATTCCTTTCGAAATTGTAATTTTTGAATATCTTTTTGTAGTAATTGGATTTTCTTTTGTGCATGTCTCCGAAAAATTAATTTTACAGAAAGTTGAGGCAAACTCCCAAAAAAGAATGCGCAAATTACTTCAAAAAGAGAAGACTTTAGAGGAAGTAGAGAGGGGAATAGAAAGAATTCTTACAAAAGAACTGACCAAAGAAAGCTTGGACGAATCAGCAGTGAGAGACATAGCTCAAACCATTACCAGCCTAAATCTGCAAGAAGAGGAAATATTAGAAGAAATTAATCGTTATAAGATAAAAATTCAGAACCATGTCAGTGAAGATTTGTCACAATTGCGTTTTTTTACGAATTTCACTTATCATTTTCTTATTGGAATAATACTTGCAGGTTTACTTTCAATTGAATTCATATCTGGAATTCTCTTTTTTATATTTGCTTGGTCTAGAGCGATCATAAGTAATAGGTCTGAGAGTCATATAATTTTTACAGATCTTGAAATTTACGAGAACCTAAATATTGGTGACAACAAGATGAAAAAGTATATCCTCTCAAGTGCAGCAATACTAGGTATTCTCGTTAAACTAATCCTCGAACTCATATTCCCCTTTAATCCTTTTGATATAGAGCTCTTTTATGTTATTTATTCTTTCATTTCCGGAGTTATTCTTTATACAATTGTGCGCGAAGTAATACCCGAAAAAGAAAAAGGAAAACCGATTTATTTTATACTAGGATTTGTCGGATATACTATAGTGATTTTCTTTCTTGAGTTGTTCACAAGTTTCGTGAACCTTCTTTAAGAATTTTTGATTGATCCTAAAGCAAATAAAATCTCCTAACTTATAATACTAAACAAATATTAGTTATATAATTTATAAAATAAAAGAACTTAATCATAACTAATCATAATTGTTAATATCAAACCTAACTAAATTTTATATTCATAGAAACAAAATTTATATTAAAATAGCGTCTCTAGGTACTAAGATATGATAAAGAAAACATTTAAGGAAATTCTAGGAATAGATGATGACGATTATAAAATAATCGAAATGATTGAGCGAGACCCAGATATTACTCATAGTCAGATTGCAGCTGAGATTGAAAAGTCTCAACCAGCTGTGGGTGCTCGAATAATAAAATTGGAACGGAAACATTTATTAACTAAACAAGTGGGATTTAATATAAAAAAAGTTGATATCAAAACAGCGATTGTATTTATTTCTACGAAGGATGTTGATAGTATAGTGAATAAACTCGAAAAATGTGCTTTTGTTAATCACGCTTTTAAAATTTCTGGTGAATTCAACTTGTTATGCTTTATCGCAGCCTCAGATCTTCAAACTATTGAGAAGTTAGTAGATATTTGTTTCAGAAAAGATCCACAAGTTACCAATGTTAAAACGAATATTATTATTGATTCCATTCACGATTTTGTCGTCCCGATTGATTTTCAAATAGAAAAATTTGATTTGCACTCTACCAATTGTGGACCTGATTGCGATCTTAACGTAAATCTTCCAAAATATCAATTTGATGAAATAGAAGAGGAAGAATAGTCCTCAATATTTTTTAATATGTGTTAATTACATGAAATGGGATTGCTCAACTTTTTCATGTAATGCTCCCAACTTATATTTACAGTTTTCTCCGCATCCCTCTTCTAATGTGGGATTATGCTCTTCGGAATCAAAATCAATAGGAAGAATAAAATCTTTTGCAATTTGCGTGACAATTTCCATTGAAACAGATTGAACACTAGGATTATTTCTAAAATGATAATTGACAATGTTATCTAGTTTCTCTAGTTTTGAACTGGCAAGAAGGATGCTGATGTTATGGTCACCACTTAAGCGGAACGCATTTAACATAAATGGACAAAATTTTGCCATATCGATAATTTCATCCGGATATTTTGTTTTTAATTCTACAGTAGCCAAAAATAGATCTACTTTTTTAAAATTAATTCCTGGTTGAAATTGAAGAATACCTTCCTTTTCTAATTTCTTAATTCGCATACCCACTGTCGGTTGGCTTCTGTCTATTCTTTCTGCGATTTGTGTATGGGTAAGATTGGGATCCTCTTGGACTAAGCTAATAATTTTCCGATCAATATCGTCTAATTTTAATTTTTGAGAGATCATAATAACAACTTTGGTATTGAATTATTTATTTATCCTAATTATTCCTAATTAATTGTGAAATTTATATTTTATAAGTTTTGTAGATCATGGAAAAAATAGAAAAACATTATCTCAATAGTTAAACAGTAAATTTGGTTAAGGATTGAGTCTCAATCAATAGTAATAGCTTTAAACTTACATGCTGTTGTACAAATATGACATTTTACACATCTGTCTTCGCGTTTCTGTACAATTGAGCATTTTGGTTCAGTATCTTTGTTAATAACTTGATAAATTCCTCTAAAACAAGCGTCCTCGCAAAAAAAATGAGTACATTTTTTACATTTATCCGTATCAATATGATGAAATTTATAACTTTCAATATGATGTTGTTTTTTCATCGCATTAATCAAAATTATAAAAAATTAAATGGTTTTTATGTGTATAGATTATATTATATAAAGATTTCTTTTTAATCTCTATTTGGATAATTCTAATTAGAAATAATCCTCTTAAAAGAATCATGATCAAGAAGAGCTCTAGAATTCCTCTTATGTCACTTACGAATCTTAAAGTAGGTGCGTTTTTAAATCGTCCAAATAGATTTTTTAGCGAGATTCGATATAAAAATAATATCCATTCCGCTCATATACACGATCCAGGACGATTAACAGAATTATTAATACCAAATTCTCCCGTTTTGTTTACTGATTCAAGAGGTAAATTGGAATATTATATTAAAGCAGTACAACATGAAAATGAATGGATAATCATCGATACTGCACTTCATTCAAAAATCGCATTAGAGCTATTCAAGTACCTTGATGATTTTAAAGGAGTCAGTAATATTGAAAAAGAGGTAACTATAGGAAATAGTAGAATAGATTTTGTGTTGGACGGTGTTCCTTTAGAAGTAAAAGGGGTGACTTTAGTTAAGAACGGTATTGCATTATTTCCCGATGCTCCAACAAAAAGAGGAACACGCCATGTACAAGAAATAATTGATCACAAGGGAATTATCATGTTTTTAGTATTTCGAAAAGCTAATTCGTTCAAACCTAATTGGGATACCGATAGAGATTTTTCAATTAAAATAAAAGAAGCGAAGAAGAGAGGAGTCCCAATTTACGCTATTCAACTCTGTTTCGATGGTCGCACGATTTATTATAAAGGAAAAATCCCATTAAGTGAATTTTAATAACCTTAATTCCAAAATTTATAATATAAAAAAAAAGCTTGACATTAATTTCTTCTTAAACAAGAATTACCTAAGAATTCTTACAAATCATTAAACAAACCTTTAAAACACTTCTTTTAGTGCTAATATTAAGTATAAAATTACTATTTTTTAGAAGGTGAGAAGGAATGTCTGAAAGTAAAGAAAAATATATAGTCTCTCCAGAAATCTGTGCATGGGCTGATGATGAGCATGATAATTATCATATTGAAATAACAATGCCAGGAGTAGAAAAAGACACAATAATTTTAAAGATGCATGAAGATTCGTTCTTTATAAAGGGTGAAACTGATAATACAGTGTACGTAGGTTCATATGCTATATGTTGTCCGGTGAACGCTGAGAAATCTAAAGCAATTTATAAAAATGGGATATTGAAAGTTGATGTAACTTTTAAGGATCACATGGAAGGGGCTATAGATGTACCAATCCAATAAAAACTTCCTTTTTTTTATTGAAAAATTGGATAGAAGTAATTGGAAAAATCACTAGTATTCAATATTCATTTCTTTTACATAATCAAAAGCAGAATAAGCTGCAATTACACCTTCTGCTACACCTGTAATAGCCTGCTTGAAGGGAGCATCAGCTACATCTCCTGCAGCAAAAATGCCTGGAATATTCGTTTCAGATTTACGATTAATCTTAATTTCATTATGATCGTTAATATCAACTCCGATGTGCTTTGCAATATCTGAGTTAGGAACTGACCCAATTTCAATAAAAACGCCATCAATATCTAATCTTTTTCCATTATCGAAAACAATTGATTTTACTTTCCCCTCTCCGATAATCTCAACTACATTTGTGTTATAGATAATCTCGATTTTATCACTTTCGAGCACTCGTTTTTTATTTATTGGTTCAGCTCGTAAATCCTCGCCTCGATATATGATATACACCTTTTTTGTGTTTTGTGCTAGAAATAAAGCCTCTTTTGCAGCAGAATCACTACCTCCTATAACACATACAACTTTATCCTTATAAAATGGACCATCACAGGTTGCACAATATGATACTCCTTTCCCCGCAAACTCTTCTTCTCCTGGAATTCCTAACTTTCTTCTTACTGATCCTGTTGCAATACATACCGAGTAAGCTTTGAAATTTTGAAAAAAGGAGTGTAATTCAAAGTGGTCGTTAACTTTTTCAATGTTTTTTATCTCATCTGAAATATATGGAATTTCTAAGGAATTCATATGTTCCTTAAACAACTCCATTAGACCTTGCCCACTAATCGAAGATATAGCGGGGTAATTTTCTACTATATGGGTTGTAGCGATTAATCCCCCAAAGGTTTTTCCAACTATCAAAACCTCCATGGCAAAACGCTTAGCATATATTGCACATCCAATTGCGGTCGGACCTCCTCCTAATACTATAAGATCATATATCTTTTCTAAATCAATACCTTCCATATCAATGTTAAACATATTTTCATCTCATTCTTTGTTCAAACTTTTAAAATTTTTTCCAATAATTCATTTGGGCTAATTAATCCTATTAATGGCTCTCCATTGTTAATTACAATATAAGGAACAGTTTCAATATTATAGTGATCACCAATGTCAGGATTTTCTAAGATATCAATTATTTCCGCCTTAACTTTACCGGACGATCCCAATGCAAACTGCGATACCATATTGACCAATTCTGGACAGTAAGCACATGACTTTGTGACCATCACTTTAATTGTTGAAGTCTTAGTATTATCCAAATTTGTTTTTAGTGTTTCTTCATAATAATTTTTTCTACCAGATAAAACTTGAAGTGATTGAATAAAAGGTTTCACTTCACTTCCTTGAGGCGCTGCTAGGTATCGAATACATTCATTTCCTTCAGCATCAATAAGTAAAATAGTCGGAAATCTCTCAATTTGATATCTTTCTATAAGATCTGTACCTTTACCTAAAGTTATTATATCTAAATTTAACTTATTATTCGAATTTTCTTTATAACTTTTAAGAATTGATAAGGTTTTTTTGGTTTCTAATTCTTTACTCTCATCAATAAACAATTTTATCGTAACAGGTTGCTTGAGTTTCGCCAATTCTTGCTTAATCATTTTTTCAATAATATAAGAAACGGGCACTGATCTCACTTTCACTTAAATAGACTTATAAATTAGTATTGCATACGGATGTTGCTCCCAATAAGTTCTCTTATTATCTCATTTGGACCAACCATACCGGCTAATGTCTTTTTATCGTTTATGATGGTATAAGGGACTCCAGCAGCGTCATAATATTGACCAATATCCGGATTTGTTAAAATATCAATAATGATTGTTCGAATTTTTCCCTCGGCTGCTAGAGCAAATTGATTACTGATAGATACTACTTGAGGACAGTATGGACATGAGTTTGTAATCATAACCTTAATAGTGGCTGGGGATATTCTACTTATATTCTGTTTTATAGCCGCTTCATAATAGTTAGGAGCGCCTGCAAAAGTAAAAAGAGCTTGAATAAAGGGTTGAATTTCTCCCCCTTGAGGTGCAGCTAGATATCGGATAAGTTCATTTCCATTTTTATCAATAAATAATATCGTTGGAACTCTCTGTATATCATATTTTTTTGCAAAATCCGGATTTTCATCTATAGAGAGTTCTTCTATAGTTAATAAACCGTTAGAATTCTCTTCATAGATTCTCAATAATGACATAAACTGCTCACAATCCATACATGCGCGTATTTTTGTACCGTCTGGCTTTGCACTCTGAGAGGTAAACACTTTTAACTTTACAGGTTTGGTCAACTTAGTCATTTCTTTCTTAATTATTTCTCGATATTTCTCATCTTGGGACATCTATCAAATCACCTCAAAAAATTAAGCATACATTCCCCCAAAATCTCTCTCTCCTTTCGTAAGTTTATCTAATAAATCTTGTGGAGAGAACATTCCGTATATGTGATCTTTTTCGTTTATAATGGTATGAGGTACGCCTTGGACTTGATACTTCATGGCGATATCCGGATTTAAATTAACATCAATAACTTCAGCTGATATTTTACCCTTTGATACTATTGCAAATAATGTTAGAACAGGGACTGTTGCTGGACAATAGGGACACGTAGGAGTAATAAATATTTTCATGCTTGACTTCCCTATTTTTTTCAAGTGTGTAAGTATCTGATCAGCATAAAAAGGTCTTATGCCAGAAAAATATTGTATGCTATTTAAAAATGGGACTAGTTCCGATCCTGTGGGATAAGCAGAGTATCGTATTATTTCTCTTCCTTCATCATCCACAAAAAGAATTGCAGGAATCCTCTTAATATCATACTTTTTTGTCTCATCAAGATTTTCTTCTATTGATAATTCCTCGATAAATAATTTGCCATTTGACAATTCCTCTAATGATCTTAGTAATTCATATGTACCTTCACAGGACATACACATTCTTAACTTAGAACCGTCTTCTTGGGTTTTGAAATCTGTGAACAGTTTAAGGACTACTTTGTTTTTTAGCTTACTCATTTCTCTTTTAACATTATTTAATTCATTTTTCGAAAATAACATTATAATAACACCCAAATCTGGTTAATCTAATTTCAATATGACTAGGAACTTTTAAAATATTTATTCGTTTAAATTATAAAAATAATAGTAAAACCTTGATTATATCATAATTAATTTTAAAAAATAGATTTTCAAATGACAAATTTGGAATTACATTAATAGATCGCACATATCTTTAACTTTGAAAGGGATTTTTTGTTTTCGACCATAAGCTCTCAAGACCCAGAAAGCATCTGGACAATAACTTGTAATAAAATTATCTACACCTTTTAAGTTTTGAATATATCCACTCTCCTCAGTAAAATCTTTCATTCTCCTCATCGCAATAGCTTCAGATATATCCACTCTTAATTGATGACCGACACCAAATCCGCAACAATCTCTTGGAACTTCATCCAATACATTATAACCGCTTTCACGATACAATTGTTCTAGATCATCGGCAATTCCAGGAATTTCTCCATTCTTTAATGGACATGCATGTTGAATAATAAGATTTCCTTTTTTTTTAGGATCTGCAGGTTTTAAATAATCGGTAAAGTAATTCACCTTGATTCCATGTTCGCTATAATGTTTTTTAAATACCATATAGCAACTAGGGCATACAGTAATGATTCTTTTAAATCCTTTAGATTTAAATAATTGCAGATTCTCTTTTACAAATTTATTATATACACTCATTTTACCCATGCATAGGATAGGATATCCACAACAAATCTCATCCTCTAAGAGACAAAAATCAACCTTTTCTTTTAATAAATATCTAATTATATTTTCGGCATATTTTGGTGTCTTGACAGTAGTAAAACACCCTAGATAAAGTAAAGTATTACTTTCTGAAGGAATACCCTCAATGAGTTTAACTCGACTTTTATTATGAATAAAAGGACTCTTAAATTTCTCAAAATTGGATAAGATTTGATTTAAACCTTTGATCTTATATCCATGTTTAAGAAATTTCTCTTTTAATAGAAATCTTTCCTCAGAAGTGCCACATGCGTTACAGTGAATACAATTGAAAATCTTATAATAGTCTTGTTCTTTAAAATTAATATCTTTTTTAGATAATAACTCAAGAACCTCTTCATTTGATAGAAAATTTTCAGGGTCGATCTCTTTACAAGGACATTTATAATCTTCGCTCATAGGTTAAAATTTAAAGAAGTAGTTCAAATAGATCCCGAATTTCTGGTTTTATCTTGCATTTCTTACCAAATCTATATAAAATCCACCAACAAGATGGGCAATAAGTTGTTACATAATCACTTCCCGCATTATCGAAATCTCCCATCCTTTTTCTCGCAATTGCCTCAATAACATCCGTTCGATTCAACCAACCAGTTCCTCCTCCACAACACCAGTGGGGAACGCTTTTTACATAATATCCACTCTTTTCCAACAGCTTTTCTACAAATCTATCAACACCCTCTCTTCCGCGGTTCTTAATTTGACATAAGTGTTGAATAGCAACAGACCCTTCTTTTTTTGTTTTTGAAGGTTTCAAATAATCACTGATATAGTCAATTTGAATGCTGGTTTTCATCTTTATTTTATAATATTTGTTAAACAAGAAATAGCACGCCGGGCATAAGCAAATGATCTTTTTATATCTTTTAAAAATTTCAATATTTTCTCGTCTGCATACATTAAATTCCTTAGTTAAACCTGAGGAAATTAGATGCCAGCCACAGCATATTTCCTTATCAAGAATTGTGAAATCGATATTTTCTTTTAAAAGATATTGCAATGCGTGTTCAGTATATCTTGGAATTCTGATTGTTGAAAGGCAACCCATAAAGAAAAGTGTATCAGATTCTTTTGGAATTCCATCTGGTTTTTTAATGCGCATTTCATTAGTGGGATAAGGGGAACGATATTTTTCAAAACATTCTACCATTGCTTTATGATCCTCAAAAGTATTTCCATCATTTAGAAACTTTTCTTTTAACTCCATCCGTTCGATCTCAGTATCACATTCACCACAATGCACACAATTATAAAGTTTAAAATAATCATCTTGCTGAAAAACAAACTCGTCCTTTTTTTCAATTAAGGCTTTTACTTCATCATCACTGAGAAAATTCTTAGGATCCACTTCATCTGTAGGATAGTTTTTTCTTCCTTCTATTCGCTGCTTTATTTAAACCACCTATAAAAGTTAGAATAGTAACGATAATAAATTGAAAATAAAATATAAAAAAAATTATTATTGATCCTTTTTTATTTTAACATCAGTTCTTTGTATGCCGACTTCTCGATTGGTTGGAATTGGAGTGCCACAATTATCTCTTTTCGGTTCATTATCTTTAATAGCCTTTTCTAACTCCTCTTCTAACTCCTCTTCAGTCATTTCATTATCTGGCATATAAGTAGTATTGAAAAGCGATATTTATCTGTATAGTTTATATTCTATAAAGATGTCTTACTGAAGAAGATTCAACATAATTTTTAAATAAAACATCTGTACAAGAATATGGGAATGGAAACTCACTTAATCTTATAGTAGCTAATGATGATTAATTAAAAAAAAAAGAATTATTTTTATTTAGAAAATTTCAACGTTGTATGGTATCCAAAATACACCTTTGTAATCAAGTCAAGTACTAGGTAAAACAAGGCTGTCCAAAATGCATCTATTAGCATTAATCCCGCAGGTGATAATATCCAAATTATTGGAAATCCAGACCAAAAGATCGCGACAAAAGCTACAATAAATTTTTCATTGGATCGATGTTTGATTATTTGAAAAAGTACATATAGATAAGCTACAGAACTCAGCGTGAAAAATAGCCATTTAATAATCCCTTCCGATACACTGGCAAGCAATCCTGTTATCATGACCAAGCAGTTAAACACAATAATTTCCAATTTAATGCTTTTATCTATACTAAGAAGCATAGAAATTTCGACCATCAAGAATGAACAACTTACTGCATAGAATGCCCATCTTGTCCAATATATCGAATCGCCACTTACCGCAGAAGCCACAAATAATCCACTCACCATGAGAAGATATGAAGCAATAGTTACGAAATTTACAATCATGTTGAGGGAAGCAACTTCAAGATTCTTTTTTTTTAAAAGAAAGAATGTAATGCTGGTGAGGGTAAATACCCCCGCTCCTATGTAAAAAATTATTTCCTCCATATTATGGACTAACTAAATACAAAACTATTTAAAATTGATCTCTTTAATCAATAAAAAATCTCTCCGTAAAACCGCTTATTAGAAAATATAAAATAAATTAGAACTGAAAAAAACATAACAATTATTGAGATACCAATCCTTAACTATTAATAAAAAATTGAAATAAAAATAGATTTATAAAAAAAAATTAAAAATTCAGTCCTTATTTTTTTCATTAAAATATTCTAAAACTGCATTTTCTTTTTCTATAGGTCTGCGTTCGGGAACAATAACATAATCTTTTTTAACTGTTTCATAAAAATCATTGCGCATAAATAAGTTGCAATAACAAGCGCCATGTTCCTTGACATCTAAAGGAGCATAATTACAGGGACAAATTAAATCTCGGTCTAATTCTCTTTTACCTGATGCTAAACGACAAGGACAAGATTGATATCCATATTTCTCGAAATTTTCAACCAAACCATCTATTAAGTTGTTGAACGTATTGGTATCCATATTCAGAATCCATTCATTCTTCTTACTTACCCGCTCCACATACTCTTTCATTCCTTCTTTTGTTGACATATCCATCTTATTTCTCCTCCGATTTCATTAATTCTTCATATTGGTTTGGATCGTAACCCACCACGAATTTATCATCGCAGACTAAGAAGGGATAAGCGATTCTATCAGGTTTGTAATTCTCCCGTAAAAATTGTAATATTTTTGACTTTTCTTCAAAACTTATATTGTCAACATCGATATATTTATACTTGATATCTCTATCTTTAAGGTAGGCCTTACAGCGTTTACACCATTGGCAAGTAGAAATGGTAAAGATTGAAACGTCTTGTTTATCGTTTTTTCCGTCAACTTCTTCAAATAATTCTTTTATAAACTCTGGGAATTCATTCATTTACAATCACTTTCATAGAGCTATAGGTTATTAGATTATACCACATTTTTAATATTATCTTTCCAATTGGGATCGATGCACTCAAATGCTTCTTCTGTTAATTTCTGGATATCGCTATGGCATGAATTCAATAATATGCCAAGGTGAGCTAAAGCACGTTTATCTCCTATTTTCATTAGACTTTCAATGATTAAAAATATTCTCGCTTTGTCTTGTTCCTCCTCTGGCTTTTGAGTTTCGATCTTTAAGAATTCAGTAATAGGGATGGTCGCTTTTGCATTCTTGATATCTCCTAATGCTTCAATGATTCGATTCACAACAATTCCATCATTTTCTGATTTTAGGGCCTTTATTAATAAATTAGTAGCTCTACCATCCTTCAGAGCGCCAAGTTGTTTTGCTGCAGCAACTCGTTCCATTAATTCTCCATGGAATAAATTTTTTATTGCGTTATTGAAATCTATCTTTTGAGTACTAGAATCCATATCTTTGAGAGAGTGTAAGAAAATTAAAATTTGCGTTTTATAAATTATTACATATTTCGTTGAAGCATAAGAAAAAGAAATGAAAAAAAAGATGTTTTTGTTTAAAGTATTAAGAATTATAGCCACATTTATTCTTTTTGAGATCTTCTAATTATAAACAGAACTAAAGCTATAAAACCACCAACTATGCTCCAAATTAGGGCAAATAAGAACCACACTTTCGTTTTTCCTGGTAGAAATGGAAATTTTACAAATTAAATTACTATCTTTGTTTCACAGTTTAATATAAAACTAATACTATCTTTTATATAAGTTAAGTAAAATTATATCCTTCTAATACAAAATGCCAGATGAATCAATTCTCTGTTTGAGTTATTTTGATACAGTCTTAGGTCCTAACACATTTTATTGTAATACTCCCCTCGTGAAAAATGAGCACCCGGATTTAGGAAGAATACTTGAATTCCAAGAGGAAGAGGGTACTTTCATCTTTGCGTATCGAAAATATCAGACCATTAACCATATCTTTTATATCGATTCAGAAATTGCTCGAGGAGGGAAAGATTTACTGATGATATCGTATATGATTCGTGCGGCATATTATCGGGATGAAATTACCGACATCTATAATTATTTATTATCAAAATCAAGTGAATTACAGGAGTTTGCATCTGAATTGAAATCCAATAAGGAGTTAACCGCGTTATTACATTCTCAAGAGGATGCCTCGAATAGGAAAAACCCGTTGAAATTCGCTTCAAAATCTTTTAGAAAGCATTTCTTGGATGTTTTTGATAAATATTATATGAAAATCACTCCGAAGATTAATATCGCAACTCCAATTACTGGTAAGGGAGATTTAAAAAAGATATATGTCTTTGGTCCTCGTAATTCCGGTAAAACGACTTTATTGAAAAATTTAGAAGTAATTCAATTTTTAAATTATAAAGATAGTGAAGCAAAAAGGAATCTTACAAACAAAGTATATGATTTTATTATTGATAATATTGAGTTGCTAACCTATGAGTGCATCGAAAATGATTTTGACGGTACACAAAAAGGACTATATGATTATTGCCTTGATAACTCTGAAGCTTTCATATTAATTTTTAATGCATCAGATAGAAATAGTATTAAAGATACCATCGATATGTTTCAACTCGTATTAAATAGATGCTTAGATAAAGGCGAGTATATGCCAATAATGATCATTGGGAACAAATTTCACGATAAGGAGGAGGTAAGACCTGATTTTATATATGAAAATTTCGACATTGACGAATTAGAAGAATGTGGAATGGTCCTTAAATATTTTTCAATCAATGTACTGAATGAAGATGAAAAACTTATTAATGCTCTACGATGGTTGATTAAGCAGTTGGTTTAAATGTTTGAAAACTATAATTTTTTTATGACATTTAGTTAAATAGGTTATCTATAATAACCAAATATATACTTATAATTTAGAAGATAAAAATTTTTTATAATTGATAGTTATATTAAAAATATCATGTCTGAAATTAAACTCCCTATTATAATCACTAAGGAAAATTGTTCACGTTGCCATGCACTCATAGACTGGTTAGATAAAAATGACGTTAAATATGTTGAAAAAGACATAAATGACGAGGACTTTGTCAGTCAATTATTAAATGATGAGAATTTTTTAGGTACTTTTTGCGATGCTGATGGATGTATAGTTAATACACCTGTTGTAATGTACAAAGGTAAATATATCTTTAAAGAGCTTTTTGGAATTAGCGGATTACGCGAAAAAGAAGCCGAAAAATTATTTGGAGTAAGTTAAAACCATACTTCTGTGTTTTTTTCTATTTTTTCTTATTTTAGCAAGTATTAATTACAATTTTTAACTTCTGCCATACGTTTTATGATCTTTCGTATTGCTCGTAGTCCTTCTTCATCCTTGACGACCCCTTCTTTTCCCTGGTCCTTACTCCATAAACTTGCTCCTAAATTAGCTCCAAAGGCACCTCCGGATATAGAGATTATGTGATTTTGTTGATAAAAATCAAGAATTGTACGGATTGCAATTTCCTGACCTCCGCTTCGGTCACCCCCCACGGCTAAAGCGATCCCATATTTTTCTTTAAATACATTAGGATTTTTTGCTACCAGTGCGCGACAGCGATCCATAACTGCTTTTAGCTGAGCTGAAAGATTACCCTGAAATACGGGAGTTCCAAATAATAGAAATTTTGCGTTTTCTAATTTTGGATACAAATCAACCATATCATCCTTGAAAACACATCCCTTTTTCTCATTAATACAATAATTACAATTAATACAGAAATTGATCTTTTTTGCTCTAACCGTCCAAAATTCCGTTTCAAAATTAAATTTCTCACGAGCATACGTCAATGCGTATTGAACAGCAAATTCGGTTCCTTCATTTCTAGGGCTTCCACATATTCCTAATAACAAACTCTTATTCTCCACCATAATAATACAAATTTTGAAAGTTATATATTATTAATTATTCAAATACTGAAAAAATTTATACTGCATACTATTAATAAATTTGATGACTACTCGTAAAGCTAGTTTAGCGAGAGTGAAAGTTAAATTTCCCGATGAAATTTGGATATCTGATGTGTTCAGAAAATTCCCTAATGTAAAAATGGAAATAGAATATTTTCTTCCTTATGATTTAGAAAAATCTATAGGAAATTCCATCATTGAAATACAAGATTTCAATATCACAAAATTAATTGAATTAGTAGAGATTCATCCTTCTGTTCATGGATTTACAGTATTGGAAAAAGAAGAAAATAAAGTCCGATTCAATGTAAAGACTAAGGATCCCTATTTATTATATGCTCTAATTAAATGTGGAGTATTAGTGAAATTTCCTGTAAATGTACGAGAGGGCTATGCTTACTGGAGACTTGTATCTAGTAGGGAGAGTATTGACAATTTGCTAACGATCTTTGAGCAGAAAAATATTAATTTTGAATTATTAAGAATAGGAAATTCTCCCTATATCCTTGATGAGGAGAAAGAACGATTAAGTATTGAAGAATCCCAAGTTTTAGATAAGGCTATTAAGAAAGGATTTTTTGAAATTCCCCGTTTAATCTCTTTAGAAGAATTAGCTAATCACTTAGGCCGATCAAAATCTGCCCTTAGTGTTATGTTAAGAAAAATTATTAAAAAGAAGGTAGTTCTAAATATTTGAAACTCAATAGAATATTCAGATCCATTCCTCTTTTATTATATCTCCTTTTATCCCTACTATGACCTTTTTTATAGGAACTTTTCTACGAGCTTGGTTTAAAGCATTTTTGGCCAGTGCTAACAGCCCAGTACAACATGGAACTTCCATCATCATAACTGTGAGCGTATTGATTTTCGCATCATCGATCCATAATCGAATTTTTTCAATATATCGCTCCCTTCCTTGATCAAGTTTCGGACAAGCAATCGCAACAGAATTTCCGCGAAGATATTTATTATGATACCCTCCAAGAGCATAACCTACACAGTCCGCGGTTAATAAAACATCTGCTCCATTAAAGTAAGCTGCAGAAGGATTAATTAAATGCATCTGTATCGGCCATTGACGAAGGCTAGAGGACTTCGATCCAAATGGTGCTTCTAAATCTTCATCATCATCTAATATTATAGTATGAGCAGATGGACAAGAGCATTGATCATTCTCATTTACTATTTCTTTTTTTATAGATTCTAAGTGTTTTTCAACTTGTTCTTCATCGAATTTTAATGCTTCACGTTCAATAATTTTAAGAGCTCCTTCAGGGCACTCGCCGATACACGCACCTAAACCATCACA
>SDNW01000098.1 GCA_004524725.1 Promethearchaeota archaeon | reverse complement strand
GGTAATAGAAAAGATGGACATTAAAAAACAAGTTTGCAAAACTGTTATGGATAACGGACCTTCTCATGTAATATTTGCTTCTAATACTTCCACGATGAGCATAACGGAAATCGGAAAAGATTGTGGTGCTCCTGATCGCGTTTGTGGAATGCACTTTTTCAATCCAGTTCCATTAATGAGATGTATTGAAGTTATCAAAAGTGAAAATACATCTGAAGAAACTTTCAAGACTGCTATGGAACTGGCAGGGACATTCCCATGCCTTAGAGGAGATAGATATATAGCACCTGTATTGAAAGATCGTCCTGGATTCCTCGTAAATCGATTAAACGCTCCTGTGATGATCTATTTGCACTGGTGTTTTGACGAAGCGAAAAAGCGGGGGATCCCTTGGGAACGATTAGACGCGGATGCTGGTGGTAAAATGCCAATGCCTCCTTGTGTTTTAACAGATTTTACAGGTATTGACACGAGCTATCATATCATGAATTATTATGCAGAAACTCTGTCTCCTGATTTTAAACCTGGTGAAGTCATAACCGAATTAAATAATAAAGGTGATTTAGGTGAAAAAACGGGAAAAGGATTTTACGACTGGACTAAGGGAAGAGATGCTATTATGGCGAAAGTTAAACAAGCTGAACCATCAGGGATTTTCGATTTAAACAAAGTTTTTGCTATTATGTTAAATGAAGGTTGCCGTATCTTAAAAGAGGGTATTGCCAGTGGATATAAGGTAATTGATGATGCCAATATGGCAGGTATGAACGCTCCTGGTCCGTTTGGTGCTGGAAAAAAGAATTATGAACAATGGGCGAAAGTATTAGAAGAATTGGCGGATAAAACGGGTAAGGATTATTTTAGACCAATAGACTTGATGAAATCGGGAGAATTTACCAAAATGCGAAAATAAATATTAAATTATCTCTATAATTTTTTCTTTTTTTCTTTAGAACTTAACTTTTTTGAATATATAAGATCTCATTTTTAAATTTTATATGTTGGAAATTTTTAAAACTTTTTAATTTCTAAAAAACTATTACTATTTAATCTAAATTAGCTTAACTAAAATGCAATTTGAATTAAAAAATAATAAATTTGTAAAGGATGAATTAAAATGACTGAAGAACCAAAATTTGAACATATAAAAATTGATTGGCCAACAGCTAAAGATGATGATGGAAATGTTACACGAGAGGGTACAGTTGATGGGAATTATGCAGTAATCTCGATGAACAGACCAGATCGACTAAATGCATTAACCGAGCAAACTGTTGCTGAGATTTCTGAAGCATTACAAATGATGGAACTTGACATGTCTGTTCGAGCTGTGGTATTAAGAGGTACAAAAGATTTTACCAAGAAACCAGCTTTTTCTGCTGGAGCGGACTTGGCAGCTATGGTAGATCCTCGTCTCAAAATGAATGTTCCAATGCATATGAGTATGGCAATGAGAACTCGGCATAGAGAATATGATAATATTGAACAATTTCATAAACCCCTTATCGCGGCTGTTGATGGTTTTGCCTTAGGAGGAGGGTTTGAGTTAGTATTAGCTTGTGATATTGTGATTGCTAGCGACAGAGCGATCTTTGGAATTCCAGAAATCCATCGTGGAATTTTTTCCGCAAACGGAGGAGTCACAAGACTTGCTCCAAAGATAGGACTTAATCGCGCTATGCGTGCAGCCTATTTTGGAGAACAATTCGATGCTAAAACTATGTTAGATTGGGGCTTAGTTTCGTGGATGGCTCCTGCGGGAGATGAATTTGAAAAATTAGTTCATGAAAAGGCAAAATGGCTAGGAGAAGCGCCGACAACCGCTTTATTTATTATCAAAAAATGTGTAAAATTCGGTACACGTTATCCTGAATTAGGCATTATGATGGAACAACTCGGTTTTGGTGTTAACAGTGCCAGTTTTGATTCCAAGGAAGGGATTGCAGCATTTAACAGAAAAGTTCGTTGTCCAATCTGCGGTGGAAAGGGAAAGATGGAAGATGGAAGCGAATGTCCCAACTGTAAGGGGCGTAAAAGAATTAAAGACACCCCTCATTTCAAGGGAATCTAAAAGATTTTCAATTTCTAATTACTTTTTTTCTTTTTATTTTTTTAAACAAATATATAGTTTTAAAATAGAAGTATTATTTTTACAAATTACTAATAATGTTTCAAAACGTTGCGATAGTTGAAGAGATCAACGACAAAAATCTCTATCTGCGAAAAATCTCGAAAGATGATGCTTTCTTTCTATTTGAAAGTCTAAAAGATGAAAGAACTACATATTATTTATCATTAGGGCCCTTAAAGACATTAGAACGTTCAAAAAGATTAATAAAAGGTTATTTAAAATCATGGGATAAGCAAATTCAGTTTAACTATATTATTGAGATTCGCGATGATAAGAACACCGAAAAAATAGGCTCTGTAAGTATTTGGAATATTAGTTGGTATCACCGAAGAGCGGATATTGGGATATGGATATTACCCGATTTTTGGAATAAAGGGATTGGTAAAAGAACCCTAACGTTGATAAAAAATATCTCTTTTTTCCATTTAAAGCTTCATAGAATCGAAGCTCATATTGCTATCGACAATAAACGTTCGATTAACCTCTTCAAAAATGCTCAGTTTGTAGAAGAAGGTATATTACGCGAATATTTATATTTGGATGGAAGACATTCTAATGCAATATTACTGGCTTGCTTGCATAGGCTTTGATATCATAGTTTTTGGAATAATCCTTTCGATATCTTCTGAAAATTTTTTGAATGGCGTTACATTTCCTGTAAAATTCACTAATTCTTTCTCAAAGCGAGAGAAAAACTGAGTAAATATCTTATGGGCTAATAAATCAGCAGTTTTTTTCCGGCTTCGTTTATTATCCATTTTTCTATCACATTTCATTATTATTTGATATTTTGACAAAGGATCCGTATAAAAGTAAAATATACATCTGTCCATTTTGAGAGTGTTTATACTTTCTTTAAATCCATATTTAGCAAATTGACTAATTTGATAAAAATAGCTAGAAATCAACTGGTAATTATGTTTTTCATCAATATCTTCACAGAAATTATGACAAAAGATTGGTACTCCCGTATTAGATAAAATGGTTATCTCTTTTATCAACCTTACCAAAAAGAAGATTGATCAAAGCTCTATATAAATTTTGCTTATTAAAAAGTTAATTATACACCGATAACTAAGATCCTTAATATAAGGACATATTGGAAGAAGGCTTGGGTTCCTATTCTTCAAGGTATTTTTGGATACGGGATAAAATTGCTTTATATTTGTCTAATGCTTCACTAAAATATTCCTCATTTACCTCACTTATCGCAATTTCAGATAGTTCTAAAATATTCTTTTTTAAAGCTAAAAATCGGTTGTACTCAAGAATGTTATCCGATAAGGTTTCCTTTTCCTTTTCATATTTCATCAAAAGATCTTTTTGATCAATAAAACGAGCTATTTTAATGATCTGATCACAAATATCTTTGGCAGACTCATATTGCTCATTTTCGATATCTATTTTAAGTTTAATTTCCAAATCAGTAATATCATTTAAAAGTTTTTTATATTTTCTTTCGGCGTCTTCAATATTTCGCTTTTTTGCTGCGAGTTTATCCTTATATTCAATAAAATGCTTTTCCTCTGCCATTTTTATTAATGTAGATAAAAGGGAATGAGCTTCTTGAAATTTATATTCTTCTGTTAGCTCCGCAATTACGCCCATCTTTGTATCAAAATCTCCCTTCAGCTGATAGTCTTTCTTACGCTCTAAATATTCTGCTTCGAAATGCGACCACTTTTCAATGATATAATCTAAACTGATGTGTTGAAGTAAGGCTTTTGCTTTTTCTAAAGTATCCCTCGCTAAAGGGATGTTATTAGTATGGATATAACTATTAAACTGAATCTCTAATGGTTCAAGTAATTTAAGACTGCTCTCTTCTGCAACAAAACAATCCCATCGTTTTATTTCTTCTTGAAGAAATTGTTTTATAGGACTGATTAACCTCACGTCGTAATATTCATCATATTTTTCCTTAAATTGGCTTAGTAAATTATGTGCATCTCGAAATTTATTCTTTTTTGAAAGTTCTTGATATTTTGATTTAATATTGTCAAAATCATCAAGAATTATTGATGCTAGTTTATCTGTTTCAAGAATTTTGTATATGCTTGTTATGAATTCTTCTTGCTCGCGAATAACAGAACCCATTTTTACCTCCAAAGCTAAGTTGATGATCCTTTCAGCAGCCTTTATTGCTTCGGGAAATCTTTTCATAATTAAGTGATTATTTGCAATGACTTTTAGCTCATCCATTTCCGAAATTATTGCAAGTTTATCTTTTTTGATACTTGTACTTTTTTCCTCATTCTTCATCAATAACACTTTCCTTCAATATTATTGGATTAAAAGGGAGTTTTTCTCTAAAAAGCATTTTCTAATTTATCTACAATGGTTTCATACATATTCTTGGCATCTGAGATTTGCTTTTCTTCTAATTTGGTATTTGCTTTATTAGTCATTTTGATAATTTTCTCTCTAAAGGCTCTGTTAGCTTTTCGATATTGATCCTCAACTAAATGCCATGTAGAATCAAGTTCGATTTCATTGATTTGCGTCCTCAATTCCTCTGCTTGAGCAATTAGGTTTGGTAGAATTCCCAGGCTTTCATTAGTTATTCCCTCTTCAACCTGTTTGTATAATTCATTTAACTGGTTCTTTATTCGATTCGTTTCCTTATTAATACTTTCGCCTAAATTTTCATCCATTAAAATGATTTGTTTTGCCATGGGAATGGAATTCAAATTATATTCTTGTTCATATTTTGCTCTAAATTCACTTACCCTCTTGTGAGCTGCTCTATAATCTTCTGCTTCTATATTTTTTTCGAATTCATCAATAACAGCTTTACACTCCTCTTCTATTTCTTTTAATTTCTCCTTCGCTTTAAGTTTAATCATTGCTTCTTGTATAAAATCTTTTTGATCACGTTCCAGTGTCTCATCTTTAATCCTTTGGGCTAGTTGAATAATTTTTTTTGCTTGAAAAATCGCTTTTTCATAATCCTCTGAGATAAAATACTTATCAACATCATTTTTTAAGCGATTTATCTCTGAAATAATAGGTAATAAATTTGTCTCTACATTTAGAAGATGTTGGAATAATTCTTCTCGATTAAAGTCCATCAATTCAATGAATTCAGGAGGCTCAGATCCGGCATCAACTGTGATATTTCGCAATATTACTAATTCAGGGTATTCTCTAGAGAAAATTTGTCGTATTTGGGGAATGTGATTTTTTAGGCTTTGAGCCGCCTTTTTAGCAATCCAAACATACATTCTTTTTTGGTTAATTACATATACAGCGATGATGTCGAATAAATTGAAATAATTAAGTTCATTATCAGTTGACAGCTCGATGAATTTGCCCGAGTAGGTTAACTTAAACACTTTGATATTCGAACTCATCTATACAAACATTAAGGTTCAATTATATTTCAATGTTCTTTAATTAATACTTAATATCTTCATTTCTGATGAGAAACAAAAAAAAAGAAATAGGTAATAAAAAATTATTAGATTATTCATTCGTTTCAGGGCTCTGTTCGGATAGATCTGGACCGATCTTTTTGATCAGTTTATCGGGTTTCGAAGAAGGCGCCTTTGCGCCTGATTTAAGCATCTTCTGACTACGAGATAGTTCTTCTCGATAGGCATCGTTTATTGCGATTTCACGGCTGTCAATATGCGTACTTGGTGCTTTATCTTTGTTGAGCGTTTTTCTGTACTTTCTTACAGTTCTGACTTTCTTAGGGAACCTAAAAATTGTACGGTATAAGTAGAAATATATTCCAACTGCTACAGTAATTCCAATCGCAATGAAAAGTATTGTTAGAAAAAGTGCTAATTCGGCTTCTGGAATTATGGCTGACACAGTTATACTTAACCCTTCAATTTCATATTCATCCCCCGCAAAAGCAGTTATCAGAATTGTGAAAGATCCAACGGGTAAATTATCTATGGTAACTTCATAAACTCCATCTCCATCAGGATCGATTAAATTTTCCGTCCCATATGACCAAGCGTATATAACCTCCGCACCTAATATTAACTCTTTTAAATCGGTATTATTTAAAATCACTTTTAATGTCAAACTCTCCCCTGGTCTTCTTATAAATCGGTCTTCTCCAGTTATTGTACTAATTTCAGCACGATATCGTCGAACAACAATTCTTAAATCTTCAGTCTGATATTCAAAGTCGAATTTTTCAGCCGCAATAGTTATTATTTTTACACCTATATCCAACTCTGAGGAATTTATCATAATGCTATATTGTTCCAATACTATATTTTCAGTTAGATTATCAGAATAATCACCCGAAAGCGATAGATCAGCACCATCAATAAAATTGCCAGAAGTATCTTGATATTTAATTGTGATATTTAGCATCGTTCCGATAGGAATATCCAATGATGGATTACCTGTTTTATCTAAATTATTTAAATATATCCGCAACTGAGTCAATCTTTCTGTCACTTGCAGAATTGTTCGGATGGATTGTGGGTTATAGAATGTAATGTTTGCAATAACAGATAAATAATTGATTCCTTGACCAATATCTGTTGCATTAATTAGAATACTGTACTGTTCTAAGATTGGAACTTCTGGAATATCCCTAATATAACTTCCTATAATGACTTTTACGGATGCTGAACCCAAATGATCGAATTGAGCGTCTGTATATTTAACCGTCACGTTTAATTGTTGCCAGATTTCCATTGATATTAGCTCATCATCGAATCTCTCCGTTCCATTAATATAAAGATTAATATTAGATTCTAATTCATTAATAAAGATACGTATCGGGATTGATTGAGGGGTATGTTTTGTAGCAGCTACACTGATGATTAAGGTATATAAATTTCCAGGATCATATCCCGGTCCAGAGGCGTTGCATACTAAACTATAAACGCCTTGAGAGATACGAATAAATGAGTGCTCTCCGACCCAGTCTGTAGAGAGAGAGGTTGGGTCAATACCACCTCCGGTGTAGAATTCGGTGTAATTAAACTGGATTGTAAAGTTGGACTTATAAGGCACATCGGTCAGGAAATCATCCTCAACGCTAATAGTTGTTTCCTTAATTACATCTATTATGATATTGGCTTGTGTATTTACATAATTTGTAGAATTAGCATAAATAGTCACCGTATTATTTCCAGCTAAACCCGCTATAGTACCAAATTCTAGTATATAAAATCCAGGAGCTGTTTCACTGAAATATTGAATAATACCGGGATGAGTGAAATTGTATGTGTAAACTGTTGCACCCTCAATGGCATCAAAATTTTCTAAATCGTTAAATGAAACTTTTAGAATTACATTTGTTCCTTCTAGGATATTTTCAAAGAAATTCTGTTCTGGATTTAATTTAGAATAATGAATCACTCGAAATGTTTTATAAATAATACCCGTTTCATTCAAGCCATTAGATGAATGAGTATTATTCCAGGTTATGATTACTTCATACTGACCTTCTTCATAATTAGGTGGTGTTGAAGGTATTCTTATTGGATTGAACTTAACATACCCATTTGAATCTGGAGAAGCATATTGGCTTTGTTGTGTCCATAAAGAGCCATTTGGAAATCTAATCTCAAGTCGAGTCTGAGTATCTTGAATATAGGATGCTATTAGAGAACTATCTCTAATTTTTCCACTTATATTCACGTAATCTCCAGATAAAAATTCATTATCTTGTTGCCAAGAGCCTGTAGAATTACCAAATATCGATAAATCTTCACAATAATTAGGAGAAACGGCAATAAACTTCCAGAATCCATCGGGAATCGAAGTAATACTATTGACGGGTATTGATAAAATACCTGGAATAGAGTCATCACATGAATTAAGAATGTTGACGGATGGTTCTTCAGGTGTATAAACTGCATTTATAACCATGTCACTTGGAAATTCTATTTTCATTTCTGATTCAGAATATCCCGTTGGAACTGCGATAAATCCAAAAAACTCCCAGCTCACAGTGCTGGCATTCATTACTTGGAAGTAGGTTCCTAAGGACGCGGT
>SDNW01000097.1 GCA_004524725.1 Promethearchaeota archaeon | reverse complement strand
TTTATGTAAAAACTATTAATTACACAAAACGCTATTTAGATATATCAGTATGAATTTGATTAGGTAGAATAATAATTATACCTTAAAATGTGAACGATAGTAAAATTACATTTGAGTGATATTGAACATGAGTGAACAAGACGAGAAGTTACTGCTGGAAAGGAAGGGAAAAGTGGCATATGTCACAATCAACAACCCGAAAAAGAAAAATGCCATTGAAATACCAATGATTTATAAGTTTCTAGAGTTTCTGGACGAAGTGGATGCAGATCCTAAAGTTCGATGCCTGGTCATTCGAAGTACGGGTGATGACGTCTTTAGCGCGGGCTGGGACTTGGCAATGTTTGAATCCGTGGACCAAAAAAATATCGATATCTTACTCAACGATGGGGCGCGCATCTCTAAAAAAATTCATTTCCTCAAAAAGCCCGTGATCATGCAAATCCAAGGTCCAGCAGTTGGCACAGGAACCATCATGACACTGCTCGCAGACGTAAGAATTGTAGCAAACAAGAAAGATATCTTTTTTCAACTGCCCGAGTTGATCATTGGTCCGGGAATTTTTCCTGCAACTGGCCCCACGGTTGGAGCGGTAAAGCTCCTAGGGAATGCAAGAGCAAAAGATATGCTATTCACCGGGAGGCGAGTAAGTTTAGAAGAATTCAACTCTTGGGGCGTAATTAATCAGATTGTCGACCCACCCGAAGATCTACCCAACGTGGTCAAGAATTATGCCAAAGAACTCTCACGGAAATCTCTTGAGATATTAGCTCTCACTAAAAATGCCATAAATACCATGTCCATACGGTTGGCCAATGAGTTTTATAACCTCGAAAATGACTATGCAGAGTATTATTTTGCCGGGCTTAAAGGAGAGTCCCGAGTCGGGTTGGATGAATTTCTGGAAAAAATGACCAAAAAATATACCAGGTTAAAATAAACTTATTTTTCACTTTTATGGATATAGGTATACCTTTATAGATTATTTTAAATTGGATTATTTTTATTATGATGAGATATTAAGATTATTTTGCTTTTATACATATGTGTATATAATCAAAATTGAAACTCAGCTAACGTTCTCTATGCCTTTCCTATGGTATTCAAAGTCCACTATTTAAAAAAAGATTCAGATTGGATGAATTTCTGCAACAAATGGCTAATAAATATACTATGCTCAAATAACTCCTTTTAAATCTAAAAGATTTTAACGAAAAGATTGCATAAATAAAGCATTCAATAATAAAAGTGAGAATGAATATTAGAAATGGGAAAAGGTAAAGATAGTAAATTAAAACAAAAATATGATGTTGAAACAGGATTTCTCGAAAATGGTCAACCATATGCTCGAATTGGCAAAAAACCAGATATTATTATTAATATTGAGGCTTTAACATATAAACATGAACCACCATCTGGATTTGTTTTAAAACAATTTATTAAAGATTCTCAAATTTTTTTAGAAGATTATACTGTTTATCTCATAGGACGTAAACCAAATTTACCAAAAAATTATTTTATGGATAAGATGGCAAATGATTATGCCCAAGTAATAAGAAATGAATTTGGTAAACCAGTTATTATAATGGGTGCATCTACAGGAGGTCAAATAGCACAATATTTAGCTGCTAATCATTCAGATATAATTCAAAAACTGGTTATTATCTCTGCCGCATATAAGATAAGTGAACAAGGGGAAGAAATTGAAAGGAAATCAGCAGAATATTTTGAAAAAGAAAAATATGGAAAATATCTCTCAACAACTATGGATTTAGGGGAAATCAAATATCCAAACGATTATTTGGTAGAAGTAATGGCAGACAGAGTGATGAATTTTAGAGATCGACTAAACGAAATAAATGCTCCAACCTTAATTTTAAGTGGGGAACGTGTTATCTGTTATGCCGTAGAAGATGTCCAAGAAACAGCTAAAGGAATTCCAAACTCTGAATTAATTCTATATGAAGATTATGGTCATAACCTCATAATGGCTAATAGGAAGCAAGTTCAAAAAGAGATTTTAGCTTTCTTAAAAAAATAATAATAACTCTACTTTTTATTTAATTTACTGAATATAAACTGGCTGATTTTCCGAATATGATGTACCCCATATCGGAGCATTTTAAGTAATAATTCTAAGAATTATTCAAACTCCATATGAATTATTAATAATAACTATAAAAACGATACTGATCTTTAAGCATTAAGAATAATGAGAAATGAAATTCGTATAGGAGAATATAATGATAGAAGAAATCGAAAAAATCCCTAATTCTAATATAATGAGAGATGACCTAAATTTTAAGTATTATGTATCTGGTACCTGGAAAAAATCATCTTCGGGCAAAATGGTATCTATTTTGAACCCTTATAATAATGAAGTAGTAGGAAAGGTGCAAGCTTGCTCAATTGAAGAAGCTAATGAAGTCATAACCGTAGCAAATGAGAATCGGGAGTGTTGGGAAGAAATAACTCAGAGAGAACGAGCAGAAGTATTGATGAAGGCTGCAAGTATAATGAAAGAATGGGCACTTTCGCTAGGATTTATCATGATGAGGGAGATAGGAAAACCACTCAAGAGCGCAGTATCAGAAATAACTCGAACTGCTGAATATTTTGAAGCCACAGCCGAAGCAGGATTGCAACAGGAAGGGGAGGCAATTTTTGGAGACAGCTTTAAAGGATTTAGTAGAGATAAAATGTCAATGACTTATAGAGTTCCCTTAGGAGTGATTCTATGCATTGGTCCCTTTAATTATCCGTTCAATCTGACAGGATCGAAAATAGCACCCGCACTAATGGCAGGAAATACCGTGGTAGTCAAACCACCTACTCAAGGAGCAATCACACCCTTATTCTTTGGATTGATATTAGAAAAAGCAGGAGTGCCTCCCGGAGTATTTAATATCATCACGGGGAGAGGAGCTGAAATTGGTGATTATTTAGTACAACATCCTCTTGTTAGCATGGTGAGCTTTACAGGGTCTTCTGAAACAGGAAAGCATATTGCAAGTGTTGCTGGAATGAAACCCTTATTGTTTGAATTAGGCGGAAAAGACGCCGCAATTGTGTTAGACGATGCAAATTTAGAATTAACCGCCGATGCTATTGTTTCAGGAGCTTTTTCATATAGCGGGCAGAGATGTACTGCTGTAAAAAGAGTTATTCCAATGCCCGGCATTGCTGATAAGCTCATTGCATTAGTAAAAGAAAAAACGCTAAAGCTTTCCATTGGAGATCCCGAAAAAAATTCCACGATCGGACCACTTATCAATTCAAAACAATGTGAATATGTGCAAGGGCTAATTAATGATGCTGTCGGAAAGGGTGCCACTCTACTCTGTGGAAACAAGCGAGAAGGTAATATAATGTGGCCAACCCTGTTAGATAACGTCACTACTGATATGAGAATCGCGTGGGAAGAACCCTTTGGACCGGTATTACCCTTTATACGAGTCAAAAGTGCAGAAGAAGCAATACAAATCTCAAATGAATCAGAATATGGACTCCAAGGTATGATCTTCACCGAGAATGTCGATTTGGCGTTTAACATCGCCCAAGAGTTAGAAGTCGGTACTATTCAAATCAACGGGAAAAGTGAACGAGGCCCCGACCATTTTCCATTCCTGGGAACTAAGTCATCAGGACTAGGCACTCAGGGAATAAAGTATTCGATTGACGCTATGAGCCGACCAAAAGTCATCGTATTGAACTTATCAGAAAGAGGAAAGCTAGTAAAACAATGTAAATATGATTAGTGTTTTACGGATAAATACTGACACAACGAACACCATTATCAGATATTGAGATGTCTTTATTTCATAATTCTTGAAAAAATTAATTTATATATATCAATATACTTGATAAAATGACCAAAAAATATACCATGCTGAAATAAGATCATGAAGAATTTTAGCTTCAAAAAAAGATTGGGATATATCTATGCCTCCATTTTTATCGTAATCTTAACTATTATAATCTTTTTTAATCAACTCGATAGAATTCTTTATATTCCTATTAAAACTCCCGAAATGTGGTGTGAAGGGCAACCCTGCATTGAACTAGATTTCTTTTCATTTACGATACTACTTGTTCAGCCTACCTCCACCTTTTTTGTATACTTACTCGGCTTTATCACATTACTATTAGGAGTGTATTTTTTAAGAATCAGCAAAGGTAATAAATTTGTATTTTGGTGGGGAATCGCCTTGTTGTTATGGGGGATAGGTGCAATATTCGCAGGAACTAGTTATCAAGCATTCAGTTACGTGATCAAATGTGCGGGTAAAGGCTTCTGTGTATGGACAAGTCTATTAGAAATTTTATACCTCTTATTATCAGTTGGAAGTGTAAATGCAATGTTACTTGCCCAAGCAAATTTAGATGAGAAGAATAAATGGACTAGAATCATTAAAACATACGCACTTATCAATTTCTTAATCTACGAAGTTGTTGTGGTAATCGGAGCAATAATTCCCATCCAATTTATGATTTCTTTTGAACTCATGATCCTATTTTTAGCCCCTACCATCCTATTCTTATTGATTTCCAATATGCGTAACTATTTCGAGCATAGAAGGCGTATCAACCTCTCTCTTTCAATTATATATGTATCTTTAATCCTAATAATTGGATTATACTTCCTGTATTTCATGCTTGGAATTACCGATGTTCTTTGGGAGCACCAGATATGGTTTTCCGAGAATGATGTACTCCACATCGGTTTGTCCCTTTGGATGAGTTACATCTATATTACCATAAGGAAAAACAAAAAAAACATTGAAATTTCAAAAGAACTGGAAGCCTTGTAATATTTCATTGAGATTTATTCGTAAAAAGAATAGAACTAAAAAAAAGATAAGATTCGATAACAATCGCAGAACAGAGTTTTACTAATTACTACCTACTACTTATTAACTATTATTGTATTTTATTGATTTGTAACAAAAAGAAGTTTAATATCGATAGTCTCGAACTTGAGCAGGAGCTGCTTCAGTTACTACTACATTGCTCGCAGCAGGACCTTTATCACCTTGAGTGATCTCAAATTCTACTTTATCGTTTTCATTTAGAGTAGCGTATTCGTCATCCTCCTTAACAATAGCGCTGTGATGAACGAATATATCTCCTTCTTCTTCGGTTGTTATAAATCCATAACCTTTACGGTTATTGAACCACTTAACTGTACCTTCGGTCAATTTTAAAACCAATTTTTACATAAATTAAATTTTTTTATCAGTTCATAATGAACTATCTAAGAAAATGAAGGATACTGTATATATTTTGGGTTTTTCTTAAAAGAGAAAATACAATTTTTATCGTGAACGGTTAGAGATCAAAAATCAATGCTTTTAATGGTAATTCTAATGCTTTTAAAAATAAACATTAAGAAAATAAGGCAAATTTTAATAATTTGCTTTATCTGCGTTTTTAGCAATGGCTTCCACGACTTGAGACCAGATAGGAGCGGGTAAACTATGTCCCATGCCCTCAATTATTAACAATTCCGCTCCTGGGATACATTCTGCTGTTTCTTTACCACCTTCAACTGGGACTAAAGGATCATCACCACCATGAATCACAAGGGTAGGAACGTTTATTGTTTTAAGTTTTGGGCCGCGATTTTCAACCCCCATTATTGCAAGCATTTGCCTTTTCATTCCTTGTGGATAAAAAGAACGGTCGTAGGCGACAGCGGCTCGTTCACGATATATATCTTCAGGATAAGGATACCCAGATCCATATAGGATGCGCCAATTTTTCACATAGTGTTTAATATACGCTTCACGCTCTGTAGGTGCTGGTTTTATTAATACTTGCATAGCTTCTGGTCTTGCTTGAGGGAGATCGGGATTTCCTGTGGTACTCATGATAGATGTTAGGCTCAGAACGCGATTTGGATGATTTAACGCAATTAGCTGAACTATCATTCCTCCCATCGACGCACCACAAATATGAGCTTTTTCTATGTGAAGTACATCCAAAAGACCAACCGCATCGTTAGCCATATCTTCCAAGGTATAGGGCGGTGATATAGTCTTGCCTCTCTGCAGTGCCATGAATTCTTTCATTATATCTGGTTCCCCCGCCTCTTCAAATTTGGTAGATAACCCAATATCTCGATTATCAAAACGAATCACGTAAAATCCCTTATCTACAAACATTTCACAGAATTCTTCGTCCCAAGAAATCATCTGAGATCCTAATCCCATGACTAAAAGTAAAGGTTTTGCGGAAGGATCTCCAAATGTGTCATACTCTATCTCAATATTATTTGCTTTTGCTTTTGGCATTAAAATTACCTTTCTTTTCTTTTATTGTTATTTACATTTTGCTCTTTACTTATTTAAAAATTTCTTTCCAAATTCTTTCGTCTACACTTGGATTAAATTTAAATAAACAATTTAACAAAAAAAAAATTTATTAACTATTTGTAATTATGTTTTCTCGCCCAAATTTTTTAACTCCAAGATTATAGAGATCGATATCAGCAATTACTAATCCTATTAACAAAAAAATATTCCAAGGATAAGATAAAATGGGAATAGCAATAAAGTTCATGAGTATAATTGCTAATCAAGGATGATATGAGGATTAGATTTCTTGAATAATGAGTATTAGTTGATTTTTTATAAACAAAAACGTTATAAACTCGTATATAATTTAGATCTCCAACCAAACATAAGGTGTTCAAAAATGTTTAAGAAATTGACAGACGCTTTAGGAATTACAGGCAATAAGATTAGTGAATTGATTAAGGAAAGTAAGCAATATATTAATGCCGTAGAAAATGAATCAAAAGAAATTAAAAAAACGGTTACTGCATTAAAAGGTTATGCGGAAACTGAGACTCCTTCGTTAGGGCAAGCAGTAGGTTCATTAGCTTCTACATTTGAAATTATTGATAAAGAAAATACGGAAAAAGTCAAACGGCTCCAGGAAGAATATATTGCTCCACTAAATGATCTTTTAATTAGCTTAGATAAACTCCAAACGGAACAGAAAGAAGCTCAAAATGCTATAAAAGAATTAGAAAAAGCTGAAAAGCATCTAAGTAAAGCCAAGAGCAAATCAAAAGAAAAATTAAAGCCAAATGAAATACAAACCGCTGAAACCGAGTTAAAGACCGCGAAAGAGAAAGCCGCAAAAGAAGAAAACGATGTAAAAGTAGCAACCGAGGAATTCAATAAAGTAAAATTAGAAACCATACAAAAAGTTCTTAAAAATATGGTAGATATTGAAACCGTGTTCCATCAAAAGATTCTGGATTCCGTAGGAACCATAAAATTAAAAGCTGACGCTATTAAGATTGACGAAGAATCAAAAATTTAAACTTAATTTTTTTATCTTTTTTTCATGCTAATTTCTAATTTTTGCATAATTTATAAGCGTTAAATGTTAGCTAATTTTCGTGAAATCTAATAAACTCATCAAAATAGACTTTCTCTTCAGTAATAATTATTCAAAGAAAGATCAAAAAGTCTTCCATTTTTTAATCTTATCAACTGGTTGAGGCAATCGCCCTTCTAGCCATTCTGCAGTGTCATCGGGGGTAAAATCTTCAGATTCACATTCTATAACCCATGATAAGTAATCTCGTGGACCGCCATTCATGTATGGAGGTGGAGACATGGGTTTAAATATAGTCGGAAGTCTTTCTTCAATAGAAAGATAATTAAGAGCATGACCTAACTCTTGAACCACGTTCCAAGCTAAAGGATGATCAATGTCTATACTAAATTTAACCCACCAATAATCTTTCTCAGCTCCATGACCAATTGAATCATCAATTGAAGGGATCTTACGAAGAAATTTAAGTAATTTGTCAAATGAAACAGATTCCATAAGTCAAAAAAGGCTTTCCTCCTATATAATTATAAGGAAAACGTTTATTATTTGTAGGACTTAAAATATAAGTATAATTTCTTAAATAAAAAATTATAATACAGTATTATCTAAACGTAATTTATTGAACAAAAGAAATCTCTATTGTGGATATAAAATGTCTGAAGAGTATGATTATCTTTTTAAGTCGATTGTTATAGGAGATGGAGGGGTAGGGAAAACGTCTCTATCTGTGAGATTTTCAAAAGGAATTTTTACCGATGATTATAAAATGACCATTGGAGTAGATTTTCATGTGAAAACTATAACCGTAGAAACTTCTGAAGGCGTAATGACGTGCAAATTGCAGTTATGGGACACGGGGGGACAGGAACGATTCGGCCATATAAGACCGATGTATTATCAAGGAGCTTTAGGCGCCGTTGTAGTGTATGACCTTACAAATTATGC
>SDNW01000096.1 GCA_004524725.1 Promethearchaeota archaeon | reverse complement strand
CTCACGGATTGGCGGCATTTTTACGTACTCAATATTCCATTCAAGATCTTGTGGTAGAAGCAATCTTACAGAAATCTAAAGATTTAGCGCTTCAAGCTTTATTAGCAGATCCGGTAATTGAAACCACTTGGCAAGCTAAAAAAATTCTTGAGGAAATGCTTATCCTTCAACAAGATTATATTCAGATTGAGTTAAAATGAATGTTCAAGTATATTTGCATATTTCATAGGTTAATTGCAATTAAATTCAACTCAAAAAATTGTATTTTTGATAATTAAGAGTAATAAGATTTTTTACAATGAATTTCTATTTATTTATTGGATAAGAGATGTTTGAATATAATGACGATACCAAGCAAGATATAAGTGTTGCAGCCTATTATCTTGCGGAAAAAGGAAATTCCTATGATGATCTATGTTGGATGCTAGCAGAAAGACAACTTTATCTCCAAAATAACTTTCAAAAGGCAGATCAAAATTCGATTAAAGAACGTGCGATTAAAATATTTCAGACCAATCCTGCGTATGATATTCTGTGCTGGTTAATATCAGAGATCGATTTATTATTAAAGATAAAAGGTTTGAGAGATAAAAAAAACCCCCATTTTATCCTTGATTAAATCTAGGAGCTTTTTTATTAAATTCATATTAGAGTAACTATCATGCGTTTAGAAATAGAGAAAAGATTGCATCGAGTGAAGGTAAATCTCGCTAACTGTGATAAAATCAAGTGCACTCATAGTTCTAAGTGTGTTAAAGCTGAAAATTGTATTCGATGTAATGAGTTATATTTAAAATGTAGTGAATTTAGTAAGCTTAGCTCATAATTCCGAGTGATTTTAATAGAAAGAACCAATTGCATTACATATGAATTTAGGATTAGAAAATAAGGTTGCATTAGTTTTAGCCGCAAGTAAAGGTCTTGGGAGAGCTTGTGCCCAAGTGTTTTATAAAGAAGGAGCAAATGTTGTTATATGCAGTCGGTCCCAGGAAAACTTAATACTAGCAAAACAATACATCGAAAATAAATACTCTTCAGAAAAAACAAACAAAATTGTACCAATTGTAGCGGATTTGTGCTTTGAAGATCAGATCTCTTTATTGGTTGAAAAAACAATCCAAGAATTTGGAAGAATTGATATCTTGGTGCATAACGCAGGAGGTCCCCCTTCGGCACCTATCGAGAAGATCACTATGAAGGATTGGGATGACTCGATTAATTTGAATCTACTCTCCTTTATTAGAACAGTATATAAAGTTCTTCCCTATATGAAAAAACAAAAATTTGGCAGAATTATCGCGATTACTTCAGTATCGGTAAAGCAACCTTTAGATAATCTTGTTTTATCAAACACCACACGTTTAGGAGTTGTTGGATTCGCGAAAACTTTAGCAAATGAATATGCGAAAGACAATATTCTTGTAAACGTAGTATGTCCCGGTCCAACCCTGACAGATAGGATGAAGGATTTAATCGATTTGACAGTCCAATCGACCAGCAAATCAGAAGAAGATGTTATGAAAAATTGGACGGAACAAATACCTCTGGGGAGACTAGGTAAACCAGAAGAGTTAGCAAGTCTTATTGCTTTTTTAACTTCCCAGAAAGCAACATACATCACCGGAACAACGATTCAAGTTGATGGTGGATTCGTAAAATCTTCGTTATAATATGTTATCTTAATATCACTATAGGTAAGAAGATTTTTATATTGCATAATTATACTATTTATCTAATTAGATAAAACAGACAATTCAAATTATTAAGAATTATTTGAATTTATATTGGTATAAGCGAAAAATAGAGAGTTGAGTATGAAAATCATCCAATCAAAATTAAGAAAATGCTTCTTATTTTTTTTGATAATTCCATTTCTTATTCAACCATTCATGATTAGTTTAAATAATAACTTCTACGTTTCTGAAGATTATAATACCCTCCACCTTTCAGAAGAAATTAAAGACACCAAACAGTGGATAAATAATTCGAATTTCGATTCTCAAGATTTATGGACAGCAACTGAAACTGGGGATAGTTCAGATGTAGCTAGTAATATTCTAGATGGAGAAGCCAAATTCATAGTTTTGGGAGAAAAACGGATCTTTAACAATATTTCTGGGACTCCATCCAATTCTTCCTCTCAAAAATGGATTGCTATGAAAGAATCAGAATTATCCGTTCTTCCTGATAATACTGGTCTTGATGAATATGGTTTCTGGGCAGATAATGAATATTCTGAAAGTGTTGATCAAAGTCGAAATAATCCTATCATTCATTGGAAAAGAAATGTCACAATGCCTGTTGATATGAGCGATTACGTTATTACTGCAACAGATTTATCAGCTATCTTTAATGCAACAGCAGATATTAATTTAGAAACCCCAAGCGATACATTATCTGATCCTGGTGGTGCCTATGCTGCAGAATATGATCATGCTCGTTTTTTTATATCAGTATCCGACTTAGAACAAATTGAAAATTATGAGCTTGCTTACAATCAAACTGTAGATTTAGGAATTGGTAATTGGGGCAGAACAGGCCGAGGAGGTCAAAATAATGTAACCGATACTGAGATGACCCCCCTTGAAGATGACGATTTAGCTTTTTTCTTAAGTCGTGTTTTAAGTCGAGATAATCGTAATTTCACTTTGACCCTAGGAATAGATATTTATTGCGAAGATAATTATGGTGGACTTGAAATCGATACATGGTATTCTTTACGAATAAAATCATGTAATCTTTCTTTTAGTTATGATAAGATTATTAACCAATTCACAAAAGTTTTTTTGAATCAAGCCTGTGAAAAAATCAGTGATATAAGTGAGTATCCTGTCGAAGTGAATAGTGCAATTCTCAATTTCTACTATAAAATTGACCAAGAATGGCCTTCTAACTCTTCTCCAAACTCTAAATTAGGGGTTTTGATAAATAATAATAAAATTCCCGAAGAAATTAGTTTAGATTCTGCCACAACTTCTTATCAAGAAGCTAAAGTGGGGGGTTTTGAGGTTTCTAATTTAATTACTGATGATGTTAATGTTTCACTTGAGTTGAATTTAGCTGACGAATTCATATTGGCAAATAACATAACAATTTCAATAGACAATGTTTCACTTATAGTTTCCTATACAATATTTGAACCTAATCCAAGAATAGATAGGATCGATTATAGTTGGCTAATTTATACATTAGCAATAGGTGTAGCAGTTTTAATTACTACTTTCACTCTATATCAGACTTACTTTAAATACCCACCCTTGGTAAGAAAGGTGAGGAAATTAAGAAAGAAGGTAAGAAAAGGGAAAAAAGCTAAACCTCTATCATTAAGAAAACGCCAAGAACTTATCACAGATAATTATATGGAACATATAAAAAAAGCTAAATTAGAGTTTCTTGAAAGAAAAGATATGAAGCAGAATTCAGTAAAAGAAAAGGGAGGATAAAGATGAATTCTAAGAAGAAATGGACATATTTTGTACTATATTTAATGTTTATTCTTGCCTTTGTGCCATTTTTAAATTTCTTACCTCTCGATCAAGAAATTAAATTTGCTGATAATAAAATTCACTCATCTTCCGAAAAATATTTCGAAGAAGAATGGATTACCAATAGAAATTTTACAAATCCAGATTCTTGGTTCTATACGAAAGGATTATTAGGAGATCCGTTAGATGTTGATGCCGGGATCAGTAATGGAGAAGCAAAATTTGTAGTTTACGGGGAAAAAAGGTTTTTTTCAAATATCAATGGGACTCCCCAAAATAGTGATTGGACACCTATGAAAAAAGCAGAAGAATCGATTTATCCTGATCTATTTGAAATAAATGAAAATGGTTGTAATGCCTCTCATGAATATTGGGAGGGAACTGGAAATAATTTATTTGGTGTTCCGGGAAACCAGACAAGGAATCGCCCAAGCATTCTTTGGAAGCGATTAATTAAGATGCCTTATGATATGAGTGATTATATTATTACTTCTTCTGACTTAGTTGCCATTTTTAATGGAACTGCTAATTATAATGTTGAGACCCCAAATGATACATTAACTGGAACTAATCCTACTCGCGCGGAAAATGATCATACAAAATTTTATATACAGCTTACCAATTTAGAAGATAAAATACGTTATGAAGCGGCATCTTATGAGCCGATTTATCTCGGTAATGGATCGTTAGATGCTAATATTAATTATGGGCCGATTGATACTATAAATGATACTTATATGACAAGTGTCCCTAAGGACGTTCTAAATTACTTTTTAAATAGGGTTTTTGAATATGATAATCAGAATTTTACTGTAATCCTAGGAATTGATATTGATTGCGAAGATAATTATGGTCAGACTGATCGCGATACTTATTATTCATTGTTAATAAAAACATGTAATTTAACCTTTGATTATGAGAAAAAAATAAATCAATTATCAAGTATATCCTGGAATCAAATTTGTGAAAAAGTAAGTGATATAAGTAACTATTCCGTTATAGTAACTGGGGCAAAACTCAATTTTAAATACAAAATCAATGAAACATGGACGGATGCCTCCCCAAATTCAGAGATTCAAATTTTAGTCAATCAGAATAAACATCCTGAAACAATCAAGTTAAGCTCAGCCACATCATCATTTCAAGACGCAAAACTTGGAGGATTCGATATAAAAAATTTAATTACCGATGATGTTAATCTCTCTTTACAGGTTTACATCGCCGATAATTTTGCATTAAACAAGAGTAGAGAGATTGCTATTGATGATGTTTCTCTAACGCTCTCTTATATTATCATAGAGCCTGATGAACCAATAACAGAGGGATATGAAGGGATTTGGTTGGTCTATGTTTTAGTCGGCGCATTTATAGGCCTTGTCGGGATATTTAGTTTATATCAAACTCATTTTAAGTATCCGCCGATGGTTAGAAAAGTTAGAAAACTAAAAAAGAAAATTAAGAAAGAAAAGGCTATAAAGCCATTTACAGTAAAATCTCGTGAAGAGATAATTAATGACAATTTAGAAAAAAATACTCAAATTTTAGATTTAGAAAAAGTACATAATGAAAAGAAAATAAAAAAATAATTAAAAATAAGTGAGGAATAAATGGTCAAGGGATATATTATTACCAAATGGACTGAAGATCGAGGGTTAATTCTTCAACTCAGCTATCCAGAAACATTATCAGTTGATATGGATGATATGATGAGAATTTTCTATGCACATATTACAGGTGCCGCTGAAGCAGGGAACGTAGTAGTCCGTTTAGAAAAAGTAAGTTCCAATGTTTCAAGTTACTTCAATGGAATGGACGCTCAAGTTCCATTTATGATAAATTTAATGCTTGAACTGGACGAGGATCCTGAAATTTTCGGTGAAAAGGTTATTTCCGAAATTAATTCCAATATTTTATCTCTATTAAATGCTCTTATCAATGAACCTTCTAGCACTTATGAGATTACTGAAGAATTGAAAGATTATATTAAGAATTCATTATTTCTCTTAGAACGTTTAAAGAATTTGAGCAAGGAACAAAGAATGGCACAAATTTTTGTAAGTGAGAAAGGGAGGGCAATTCTTGAAAGCCTAAGAGAAAAGGCATATTCAAGAAAGGAATTAAGAGAGAGTTTAGAGGAGAAACTTGGAAAATCGATATACAACCTTGAAATAAGTTTAGATCCGTTTGTAAAAACCGATTTAATAAAACAAGATTGGATTGAAGGCGATTCAGATATAAGCTTATTTTTAATTTCTGATTTTACAATTATGCGAGTTCCGGCAACTAAACTTATAGAGGACGCAAAAAATAATTTACCGACTCCATACTTAGCAAACCAGTATCTTGAGCAAGTTAATTCATATTTTTCAAATTATACTCCTAACAATGAAGACAACCTCAAAATTGCATATGCTATGATAAATCCTGATAAATATGATTTTATAACACTCTTCAGAGAAAAAGCATATCCTATCAATAAAATTCCAAAAAGTCCCGGAGAAACTTTTGATGAGATTAAAGAAATGCTTAATACACTTGAACAAGATAAAATTCTCACAATTATTAAAGATCAGAAAGGATTAGAGTGGATATTTCTCCTTACTGATCCAATCGCTCAAACATTCTATCCAGAATATATGATTGAAAATATTAGGGAAAAGACGGCTGAGAAAAAATTAAAAAAGAAAACTGCAATCAAATATTTAGAGTTATTAGAGCAATTTTATAAAAAATAATCGCTTCTGAGTTAAAAATATAATGTCTGATGAAAAAGAAGAATTTAAATCGACAAAGCAAGTTTTAGAACTAATTGGACTCTCCCAACAAGAGATTGATACGTTTTTTCACCTTACCGGTAGAGGTCCGGTAATGATAGGTGAGATTGCACTTTTAGTTAATGTGGATGAAGATAGAGCATCCCAAATCGCAAAGAATTTGTTAGAGAAGGGCTTAGTTCGTGAAGTTCCAGGAAAAACTCCTTTTTATGTAGCTTTACCTCCCTATTCCGCATTGTTGAATCAAATAGCCCTGTTTAAAGGGGTAGTAAAAAATATTCAAGAAACCACGCCAAAAGCATTGGATTTAAAATTTAAAGAAATCGAAGAGCATTCTGCTAAATTAGGAAAATTAAATGAGTATAGAAATTACATCCAGATGATGAAACAAAACTTACCTGCTCAACTAAAATCACAATTCAATCGAGTTGAAAAAGAGTTAGAAAGCGTTAAAAAATTTCAAGAAATAAGAAGTTTTATTCTAAACTTACGTGAAATTGTACCTGAAGAAATAATTAAGGAATTTAGTATTGTAGAATCTCGCTTGGAAAAAATGAAAGCAGAAATTTCTGATTCTTTTGAGAAGCAGTTTAGAATTGGTGCCTTGAAGAGTATGGCTGAAAAAATCGTCTCAAAAATTATATCTGAACAATTTATTGATTTAACTGAATATTTCCGAGAAAAATTTGTATCCACGATTCAAAACACTTTAGATCAAGTAACTAATCAATTAGCAACAATTTCAGATGCGGCAGGTGAGATGAGTACAGATTTAAGCGGGACTCTTAACGATATTGAGTTAGGGTTAAAAGACACCCTAGAAGATTTGGACACGCGTATTTCTACGGTATATGAAGATGTAGATAAGGGAATCGAAGAATTAAAGGATTTATTCCAACGAGAAATCTATAAAATCCTTGAGGAAGATATTATTACCAATATTTTAAACCAACTGAACCTTTCTGAAGAAACTATGAATGAGTTTTGGGAACGTTCAAAGAAAGCATCAATGTTGACCTTTAAGGATGTATGGTTTGTGCGAAGCATAGAAGGTATGAAAGCTCAAGTAAATGAATCAATTTCTCGAATAAAAATGAGAGTTCATATTATCGCACCCCGACTCCAGGATGTAGATCTTATCGCTCTCTCAAAAAGCAAAAAACATATCAATATTAGAATTTCTACAAATTTTGATTGGAATAATCCAGACGATCAGTTAAAACTCCAAGAGATTGTAAAAGCTCCTAATATGGACGTTCGATTGTATTCGCGAGAAAATTTATGGGCTATCAATCGCGATTTTGAAGAGGTGGTTGTGTGTGTAGTCTCAAAGGTCGATAATGAATTTGAAATTGCAGGAATGGGTTCAATCCTTGAAGAACATGTTAAGTTATTCGCGGCTGTACTTGAGGACGTTTGGATTCAAAGCAAGAAAATCAGTGACCAAGAAATATTGTACTCTCTTGGTTCATCTTCCACTGTTAAAATTGAAAAGTCCTCACCTCAAGTATCTAAATTTATTCCTAAGCATAGCATTGAGTCTGATTTAGCTACTAAAATAGAACCACTACAGCAAAAGCCTCAAATTGAATCTCGTCCAAGTCCTACTCCAAATGTTAAATCCGTTGCGGCTCCCACTGAGAAACCTTCGAGCAAAGAAGAAGGATCTATAACCACGCTTTTATCTCAAATAATGCTTAATCTTCGGAAAAAAAATGGAACCGAATTAGCTTCAGATTTAGAAGCCTTGAGAAATAAAATAATTGATGAAAAAGGATATTCAAGCGTATTAAATCACATCAGTATGACGATAGCAACCCTTAAAATCCTTCCACGGCCATTAACCCAGTTAGAAATAGAAGATACCATAAAAAAGATTGATTTTTGGAAAAGCAAACTGCATTTATGAATAAAAAAAAAGTCGAAAATAACCCAAAATGCATTTTTTAATTCTTTTTTCGTATTAATCTGATAGCTTAATATGAAATCACATATTTAATAGTAGAAATCTTTATATTAATCGCCATCATTTCACCCTATTAAGGTATGAGAAATAAATATAAGTTTGATCCAGAGCAAGAGG
>SDNW01000095.1 GCA_004524725.1 Promethearchaeota archaeon | reverse complement strand
GAAACCAATCCCGAAATCATATCTCAGTTGGAATTGTCGGCTGTAACCCGCTGACATGAACGTGGAATCCCTAGTAATCGTGTGTCATCATCGCACGGTGAATACGTCTCTGCTCCTTGCACACACCGCCCGTCGCTCCATCCGAGTGTGCTAAAAATGAGGTTTGGTCAGATTGGTCATATCGAGTTTTTAGTATGCGAGGAGGGAGAAGTCGTAACAAGGTAGCCGTAGGGGAACCTGCGGCTGGATCACCTCCTATTTATTAAATATAGAATTCTCTTAGATAAAAATTAGGGGTTCTTAATTTTCTTTTTTCTCTTTTTAAACAATTGATTTAAGGGCCTGTAGATCAGTAGCAGATCGCTTGACTTTAATCGAGTATATTGCTTGATTAGCAAGAATTGCACTCAAGAGGTCACGGGTTCAATTCCCGTCAGGTCCACTACTAGTTATTTTATGAAAGTTTATTTTTTAAGATATTTATAATTAGGAAAATTTTTTTAAGAATTCACGTCTTTATGAAATAGAATTATGAATGTATTTTTATACTTTTATCGGATAGTGTTAATTTTCCTTTATCAAGGGAATTTTACCCCTGAACAGGAGATCTTTAATTTTATTGTAGTTCTTTTGGGAATTACGTTAATTATAATTATATTAATCTATATTTTATTGACTTCTAAGCAAGAATAAGAATTATTTTGAAGTTACAACTTTAAATATATCATTATGTTTCAATTCATAATTTTCCCCTAATCTTTTTTTGGTAATCGCATCAATTCCGAACATAAAATGATCTGCTAAATCAGTATGGATCTTTTCTCTTACAAAATCTCTTAAAAGGGTGCCTTTTTCGATAAGCATGACATCAGGTAAAACATTACCCTTATTATCCGAGAAGGAATTCAAATCAGAAACAGGATAAACACAAATCTGGTTTGCTGTTTCAAAAATAGCATAATTTAATGCCCTTTGTACTCCCGTTTCATTATATACATCCAGGATCTTAGATTTTATATTATTAAGCGCATCAAATTCTCTTGAACTTAATTTATCTGGCTGCAATATATCAAATTTGTTTGTTCCGGGTAAGTAATTTATAATTTTATCGTCATGGTATTTTCTTAAATAATACTCTGCTAAAGCACTACAAGGGACAATTGGACCTGCATATCTTTCTTTTATTCTATTGAGATTTTCTTTCGATATTTCCTTATCAATTTTATTTGCTATAACTATTATCGGTTTAGAGATATTCCTTAATTTCTTTGAGAAGTCACATAAATTCTGTTCATTCCATTCATAAGGATTGATATCTTCCAAACCAGCGTCTTTAATTGCCAATAATATTTCTCTTTTATTTACTTTTATTCCCGATAATCTTTTATATAATTCATCTATAAATTCTCTTTTTTCCCTTGAGAAAGATTTGACAAATTTGTTCCAATCCTCTCTCTCGATTATCTCTTTAAACCATAAATTAATCTCCCTTTCAAGAAACATAATATCTTCGTAGGGATCATTCTCTCCTTCTTTAACCAAATTTCCGGACTTATCAAGCGATCCAGTAATATCTAAGATATGTAATAAAATGTCTGCTTTACTTAGATCATTTAGAAATTTGTTTCCTAAACCCTTGCCTTTATGTGCATCGGGGACTAACCCCGCTACATCCAATAAGTTAATAGGTATAAATCTATTTCCCTCAATACATAAAGAATTCTGGGGATTATCTTCTAAATTAAGATTTTGACACATACATTTAGTCTTAACATAAGCAATTCCCTTATTAGGAGTGATGGTCGTAAATGGTAATTCACTTACTTTAGCGTTTGTTAAACATGAGGCATTTAAAAAAGTAGATTTTCCTGAGCTTGGTTTACCTATTATTCCAATGATTAGTGTCATTAATTAGATATAATCCTTCGACATCTTAAAAATTATTCATTTTTTTCGGTATTATTAATTATACTATTTAAGTATTCTATTAACTCCTTTCTATCATTATCAACTATAATCTGCTTTTTATCTATTTGGTTAGTTAAAGGAATCTGTCCTTTATTTTGCTTTAACTTTTGTAAAACCATAAATTCTTTAGTATTTTTCTTGAATTTTTTAATTTTATTAAAAAACCTTGTACTTTTGCCTTTTTTTGAATTCACGAGGGATTCAATCTTACGATTATTATTTTTAATGTTCATAATCTTTTCTTTTTCTCTCAATCGGTATAATATTTTATCATTACTCTTTTCTAATTCTGATATTGTTAAGAATTTCCTTTTTATCAATGGAATTTTTAATAAGAAAGGTTCTTTTATCGAATTTATACGAATAATACATTGTCCTTCTTCCAATTTAGATAAATAATATTTTTTTTCTAAATCAATATTCAATAATTCACACATAATTTCTTTTTCAATATGATTCTTAAATGTCAGTACAATACCATTATTAGCTAAAATTTCCTTACTTATGTCCGGACGAGTTGCTAAAGTTATTAAACATTCTCCGGTACCTCTCTGTAAAAGTGCAATATCTTCTAAATAGGTAGTTAATTTTGATTTTTTTATTAAATTTTGAGGAGCAAAATATTGAGCATCTTCAATAATAGTTACATGTTTGATTCCATCGAAATTGAATGCTCCTCTCGTTAAATTTTTGTCCCACAAATATTTTAAAATCAGATTAAGAAAAAAGAATGCATCTTCTTTTTCACCCCCTAAGCGGATAATGGAACTAAGATCCAAGATTACATTTTGTTTGAATATTTTTTGAATAGAAATCATTTTTTTGGTTTCAAATAATCCTTTTAGCGGACCTGAAGAGAATCTTCTAATCCTATTCTTCAAACTGATTAATGTCTGTTTTAACATTGGGATTAAATTACGATTTTTTATAAGATATTCATTGCAGCATTGTTCAAAACCCATCCAATTCTGCAATGATGCTTTTTTACAAACTTTGACCAATATCTCTATCAATACTTTTTCCATTTGTGGTGAAAAATCTGCACTCTCCTCCAAGAATCTCCCAGATTTTAATATATCAAAGATTCTTTCCGCATGTATAATAGGATTAGATTTTCCAGGATTAAATATATTGATAGAAAAATTTTCTCCAGGCCAAAGAATTAACAAATCTTTTATGTGCTCTTGTAAAAAATGATATTCTCCTTTAAATTCTACCAAAAAAAAGGGGATATTATAATTTTTAGTGAAATTAATTAAAAAGTTCTGCATGAAATTACTTTTACCTGTGCCTGTGGAACCACATATAAACATATGTTTCTCAAGATCTTTCAGAGACAAACAAAAATTATACTTAATAGAATCTTTTTTTACTATTCTTCCAATCTTAATCTTTCCTCCTTTAGCTTCTTGATATGATGGAGGAGTAAGATCAATCGAATTTTCTTTAATATAAAAGAAATTGAGAGCAAAAAGTATTAGAGAAACTCCAAATAAAATTATAGAGAAATTAACGTTAAGAATATAGTAGCTATATTGGTTAAAGTTTTTTAAAATCTCTTCAGACTCATTTTCTAAGAAATATGAAAGATTGCAGATCAAGTTTATAACACTTATGCTAAAGAGTACGAAAATCCCATATTTAAATTTTTGAAGAGAATAGCCTTTTTTTCGATAAAAATAAAACACACAGTTGATGATTAGAGATACAAGATGGATAATAAAAAATTGAATAGCCATTTATGCTTATTCAAACTAAATTGTTTTAAACTCAACAAATTTTTTTATTTGTAACTAAAAATTTTTACCTAAAAAGATCTTTTTTCTTATATGCTTGGATTTAAAAGGGAAAATCTTATTTTCGTAAACTTTTTTAATTTTATGACTTAGAGATCATTATATAAGTTATAATATTTTTAATTCAAAAAACTAAAACCAAGTGAATTCGAAATGTCACAACTATCTGGAGTTCCTATACTTATATTGAAAGAAGGAACCGAAAGAAAGACAGGAAAAGATGCACAAAAGAATAATATTGCTGCAGCGATTGCCGTAGCAGAAGCCGTAAGAACGACTTTAGGACCAAAAGGTATGGATAAAATGCTTGTTGATTCTTTAGGGGATGTTACTATTACTAATGACGGTGCTACAATTCTAGACACGATAGATGTTGAACATCCTGCTGCTAAAATGATTGTGGAAGTTGCAAAAACACAAGATGATAAAGTAGGTGATGGAACTACCACAAGTGTAGTTATCGCGGGGGAATTATTAAATTTAGCTCAAGAATTAATGGAACAATCGGTTCACCCTACCATCATTTTTAGAGGATATCGAAAAGCTCTCGTAAAAAGTAAGGAAATCTTGAAGAAATTAGCCACTCCTATTGATATAAACAATAAAGAGATCTTAAAAAAAGTTGCTGAAACATCGATGAATAGTAAATTAATCGGAGGTGTGAAAAGTCATTTCGCACAAATTGCTGTCGACGCAATTAGCCTTATAAAAGAATTACGAGGCGCTCATATCATCATTGATATGGATCAAATTCAAATCATAAAAAAAGAGGGAAAAAGTCTTCTTGACTCTAAAATCATTGATGGAATCATCGTGGATAAAGAAGTTGTACATCCAATGATGCCAAAGTCCGTTAAGAATGCTAAGATTGCCTTAATAAATTCCTCCTTAGAAATAGAGAAAACGGAAATCGATGCTGAAATTAGAGTCCAAACTCCTGACCAAATTAATCAATTCCTTGAAGAAGAAGCTAATATGCTAAGAAAAAAAGTTAATAAGCTTAAAACTATCGGTGTAAATGTCGTTTTTTGTCAAAAAGGAGTTGATGATAAAGCTCAAAATTTCCTAGCTCAAGAAAACATCATTACAGTTAGAAGAGTTAAAAAATCGGATATGGAAAAGTTAGCTCGGGCTACAAATGCTAAAATAGTCAATAATCTATTTGACATCACTTCTGATGATCTCGGTAATGCTGGCAAAGTAGAGGAAAAGAAAATAGGTGATGATAATATGATTTTTGTATCCGAATGCGCTGACCCAAAAGCAGTGAGTATATTGATTCGGGCTGGAATAGAACATGTCGTAGATGAAGCCGAAAGAATGATAAATGACGCACTACACGTCGTAAAAGCAGCTATAGAGAACCCATATATCTTAGCAGGGGGAGGTGCTTCAGAAATTGAATTAGCCAAGTTATTAAGAACCTTTGCTAGTTCAATTGGAGGTAGAGAACAATTAGCTATCGAAATTTATGCTAATGCATTAGAGAGCATCCCTAAAACTCTTGTTGAAAACGCAGGATATAATCCTGTTGATTTATTAGTTGAATTACGTTCTAAACATGAAAGCGATGATGGAGGCCATTTTGGAATAAATATCGAAGAAGGTAAACCGGATAATATGATGGATTTGGGCGTTATTGAACCTCTTTCAATATTATCTCAAGCTATTCAATCTGCAACTGAAGTCTCTTCCATGATTTTAAAAATTGATGATGTAATTGCAGCTTCTGGTCTTTCAAAAAAAGGTGAAGATTAAGTTCAATTTTATTTTTTCTTTTTTCTTTATTTTCAAAATTAAAGATTATTAATTCTTTTGAATTGTATACCCCAAGAGAATTTTGAAAGTATAAAATCTGCATATTCTGAGAATTCTGTTATGTATAAAGCAGCAGCTAAGGCTTCCACTGAACTTAATTTTTCCCATTTTCCATAATTGACAGGATTTGCTGCGATTAATGGTGGCAATTTTCTAGCGTTATTTGGTGGGATCTTCTTTAGACTTAAAATCCTTTTCCATGAACAATCGATTACGACTAATCCGTGATGATCAATAATATCTTTATCTTTTATGGATAATACGATAGGAGAAAACGGATTTAAAATGACCGCTTTTTTCACTCTATAATCGAAATTTCTTATAATTTTAATTAACTTATGCTTTTTAAGCCTAAGAGCTGTACATTTTTTTGGATCGCATTCATTATAATGAAGGCAGTAAAGTTTTAGATCTTTCGGATTATTCATAACTATAATTCTTAGAGTTTTTAGTCATATTTGAAACTAGTTAATACATTTACAGATTTGATAAATTTTTCAGTAGTTTCTTCGGAACCAATAATATTTAAAAGGGAATATATTATATTTCGAGCCTCACAAATAATTGGGATTCCTCCATAGGTTAAAGTAAACAATCCTACAAAGGAAACATCTTGAAAATTTGAAGTATCTTCCGATTTTGAAAACTTTAATATCCCAGAAGGACAGGTTATTAGGCCATAAAAATTCTCTGGGTCTTGTCCCGAAATAGCAACATAACTTAATAATTTACCTATTGAACTTCCTTCAGACTCCTCTTTCATTTTTTGAAATGCTACATTAGCATTCGCAGAGAAAGCCTCTACCGATATTGGTAAGTTTTGTCCGGACACTTCTCTGGCATCCAATGTTAGCCCATTGGGACTCACTAAACAATAGCGAATAAATATTGGATTCTGAAGAGAGTCCAAAACGAAACTTAACGCAGGTAATAAATTAACGGAATCAAAATTTTCTGGTGAATAAGAAACAAATGGAACTTCAGATCCCATCCCAAATAAATATATCGCACTCCTTACTTTATTGGAAAAGTCTTCTAAACTATCCTCGCTTTCCTTTGCTGTTCCAAAGAACTCACTTAACTTTTCTTTAATATAGTACATCGAACTAGCCAAACTATCAGCATCTAAAGGCCATTCTTTGTAATAGTCATGAACAATTGTTAAAAGAGTCTCATTTATTCTAATTGTAATCAAACATACTTTTTCAAAAAATGTAAAAGAGATAACTTGGTCTTTTATTTCCAAATCTTCCCAGTTTTCTTCGCTTGCGGAGAATGCAGCAGAAGCTAAACTTGTAATTTGGTTAGGATTTATCTCAATATCACTCTTTCTCCCTATCTTTGCTATTGAGAGCCCATTTAAATCACATAAAATTACTAAAATAGTACTATTTGAGGCTCTTAAAATCGATGTAAGATGTTTGATTAACGATTCCCTTACACTCATCTAAAAAGACCAAATTTTTGTGTTTTATCCTAAATATAGATCTTGTTTTAATAACACTAATATTTATTCATAAATATATCTATTTTTTTATCCTTCCTTGAATAGGGTGATAGATTTATTTATTTTTAAGCCTTTTAGTAAGTTAATCAAATGACGATATATTATCAAGCGGGAATTGCCAAGTTTGGTCAAAGGCGATGGACTTAGAATCCATTCTCGTAGGAGTTCGGGAGTTCAAATCTCCCTTCCCGCACTCAATTATTCATAAGCATGGATAAAGTCGTCGTATCGGCATTATAATAAAATTTAAAATCGACGATTAATTAAGAAATATTATTTGCATGCTTCATGCTAAACGTAAAAAATAGCTCCCGTAGTGTAGTCCGGCCAATTTTACCCTTTATACAAGAGTAATGGTCTCGCATTGCGGGCCTTCACCCCGCCGACCCGGGTTCGAATCCCGGCGGGAGCACTTAATAAATCTCTCCTTTTTAATAAAAAACATAACCTAAATACTAATAAAAAAAAGTGAAAATAAGGTTTGCGATTCACGCAATCTTTTTTTACCGTTTATGAACCGCTAACGCAACCTTTCGGTGGATATTTGCATAATATGACGTCTTAACTTTTGATATGCTTTTAACTTCATTGGTTATAACCTTCATTTTGATTTCAATTGAAGATTCATTTAAGCTATAAATCCAATATTATAGCTATCAAAATATAGATTCTTACAACCTGAATAATTTAAAATCTCTTCTAAAAAGAAAAAAAAATATGATTTGCTTTATGTCTATATAACTTAAGGTCATCCACCGTCGCCATGAAAGCCTAAAACCAATTTCATTAGCGGTAAGCAAGAGATAAAACCAATTAAAGCAAATAATAATACTTGATGGTATCTTAACTTCACTTTAATAACCCTTTTGATAAAAATTGGTATCATATATCCCTAAGGATACATTTTTCATTTAAAAAAAGATATATTTAAACTCCAACTTTTTGATTAATAAAAAAGTAAAAAGGCTCTGGAACAGAAAAAAAGAGAATTAATATTAATTTTATCAAATGTGTATTTTTATATATCTAAGGGTAATGCTATGCAAGAAGTTTAAGAAATATAGCGCCCCGGGCATGGTTTTCGTCTCGTCTCATTAAAATCAGACGAAATATCGAACATGCGACCGCCCGGTTAACTTCCGGAGGTATAATAAAACCTACCTTAGCCGGGTGCTTTTGGCACACCGAAGCGATGCTCTACCTAACTGAGCTACCGAGGCTTGTTAATTTAAAGAGAAATCAACAAACTCTCTCTTATAATAAATTTATTAAGAATCCTTTTTAGATTTTTCGATAGATAAAAGATAGGCTGTAAATCAAAAATACACTACTTAATTTTTGATTTTATATGAATATTGAAAAATCATTGGAAAAAAGAGTT
>SDNW01000017.1 GCA_004524725.1 Promethearchaeota archaeon | reverse complement strand
CCTGTTACCGCACCAAATCTCCCAATTTCTTCTTGGGTCGCGAAATTGAAAAGCAATGTTTCTTTTAACTCCTCTCTATTTTTCATATTTCGCATTAAATGGATTAAAACATTACATCCTGTTCGATCATCAAATGCCTTGCCTCGAACCATATTATTTGGTAATTCAAGAAAAGGAGCAATCAGTGTTCCAACCGTTCCAACATTAATTTGGGACGATTCAACTTCCTCCTTTGAGGTCATTCCTATATCAATATACATTTTATCTATAGTCACTACTTTTTTACGCTCACTGGCAGAACTTAAATGAGGGGGAATTGAACCAATGATACCATGATATTGTTCGCCAGAATCCGCAATGATAACTACTGGTTGACCAAGCATAATTCTTGTATCCCAGCCTCCTACTGGAACAAATCGTAAAAATCCTTTCGGATCGATATGGGATACCATAAATCCGATTTCGTCTGTATGCGCATCAAAAAGTATACGGTCATCATTCTGTTGTCCATTAATTATAGCCAAAATATTACCGAGTGGATCCTTCCAAGCTTTATCTGCTAAGCCTTCCTCTTCAATAATTGACAAGATAAAGCTACTTACTTCATCCTCATATCCAGAGACTCCAATCAGATTGGATAATTTTTTTTGTAATGCTTTTATTCCATCAAGATCCATAATTTCACCAAAAACTATAGAAAGAAAAGCTTCTTAGTTTTCAATATAATTTTAGAATATTTAAAATAGTTTAATAGCTTTGTTCTAGTCTATATTAAATTATATTCAAATTTATAGTTACAATGTACTCGATAATTCACGCCCTAATATCGGCCATTTTAGGACTAATGTTGGCAATAATATATTCAATAAAGTATCGTGGAACCTCCGTTAAAGTATGGAACCCCAAAATCGCGTGGATTCGAGCATTTATATATTTTTCTGTGTGCAATTTCATCTTTGCCATATCGGGTACATTAGAGACCCTCTTGTCTCAACCTTTTGTTCCCCTTGAACAACTCACTAATCCTTTTTGGCTTCTATATTTAATTGTTTGTTTTCTCTATATTTTTTTAGCCTATTGGATTCTTTGGTCTCGGATGACTCTTACCTTTGACCGCCAATATTACCTATTCATCGAAGTTCTTTTTGGCGTTATATGGGGCATCAGTACAGGTGGATTGCTTCTTTCTTTTTATCATCTATGGAGACTTACTGCTTTAGCTCCTTGGATGATTTACCTGTTAAGTTATTTGTCTTTAGCAGTATACCAATATTTTACGCACGATTACTTTTGGGACGTATATGTGAGCCCTGAACATGATACTCCGAGATCAATTCTTCTAAAAACAGGTGTGTGCCACGTTCCAAATGTTGCATTAACTTTAGGTTTTCTTACCATATGGAATAATTATGCGATTTTCCTCTTATTTTTCATTTTTGCGTTAACCGCAACAACAATATTTCAAAAATTTCCCGCTCCATGGGCTAAAGGCGAATTCCATGCACCAATGGTAAAACCAGGGATATTAGGCCTTTATCGTGGAGCAGGGTATACAAAAAAAACCCAAAATTTAAAATAATTTTATTTATAATATTTAATCTAAAAAATATTAGAAAAGAAGAAACTTATTTTATTATTTGCGACGCTTTTTTAACTCGTTGATAGCCTTTTCTGCTAACAATATTGCATCCGTATAACGCGATTTGTGCTTTTGTACCTCCGCTTCCAATTCAATGCTTCTATTCTGCAGATCTAAGATTAATTCGCTGGATTCCTCATTAGATTGAGGCATCAATTCAGGATTCTCCATGCTTTCTTTTAGATAGTTATATTTTTCCTTCCATACTTTCAACTCAGTTTGTAAATCTTCTACATCATCGTCATAGGTAATCCCTTCAGTTGATAGCTCCTCTCCTTCTTCAGCCTCTGTACTCACTATTCTTTCTTTTAACATTTCTATCTCTTCTTCTAGTTCCTTAATTTTAACCCTTAGTTCTGCGATTTCGTCCAAATATTCTGCAGACGTCCTGGGAGCGGTTATTTCTTCAAAAATAGTTTTACCTGTTTCCAATTCATTTGCGGATTTATCTCCCAATATTCTTTGTTTCCTCTTTTGTTGTTCCTCAATCGTTTGTGGGGGTAGAAAATCAAGCGGATTGAATCCTATCCCTCCATGCTGAGTTTGTCTTTCACGAATTTTTACAAATAAGGGTATACCTTTCACCGCTTCTCCACAGATAATACACTCTCCTTTATCAAGTCCCGAGATATCCTTTTTATTATCTCGACTCAAATCTTCAGCACTAGATATAGTTACATCGATATCACGTATATCCGTAAGGTTATGGACAACCCAAGAACCTGCTTGTGCGCGAATCGTAGTGTCCAGAAGCTGAGGTCTTTGTGTACCAATTACTATATTTGCTCCGAATTTTCTTCCTTCTTGAGAGAAAAGCTTTACCGTTTCACAAGTTTCAGTTCTCTTTTTCCCCGCAAAAAGGTGAGCTTCATCTAAGAATAGGTAAAATGGGGGTATTCGTCTTCCAGTACTAGCCTGATAAAGTTTTTTAAGTAATTTACCCGCAATCATCTCTTGGACATTTAATTCCATCCCGCGCATGTTAACTATAGTACACAGATTAGGTGCTACTAAATCCTTCGCATCTAATGAAAATAAATATTCAACATCGACGTCGCCACCTTTGTTAATCTTAAGATCGGCAAATTCTATAATCTTTTCCACAAATTCACTTTGATTATTTTCTGAATCATTAGGTTCTCCAGCTGCCACCTTCAGTGAGCCATATTCTCCATGACGATCCAGAATAACCACTGGAATTCCTTTCCTCATGAATTCCTCGCACAATACACCCATCGTATAGGATTTTCCAGATCCACTCTTTCCTGTAATAAAAATTCGTCCGAAGTTTTTAACAAGTAGATGAACATCAAATGGATAACCAATTAACTTTCCTAAGGAAACCGATTCTTCTGGTGGATTATGAATTCCTAAAAGCTTTTCAATTTGCTCTCCCGTTGCCTTATAGACCTCAGAACCCACTTCAAATGGTCGTTTGGGACGTTCTCCTAAAACTATCAAATCCGCAATTATACCTGAGGAATCGCTGTACATATCATTGATGCTAAGAACATAATGCGGTCTCGTTCCATCATCCTTCTTTTCTCCATAAATAGTCAAGTATGTGTTTCGCAACACGGTAGGATCGCTAATTTGCATTGTAACTTCGTACGCAGTGGTTTTTCCCATTAGTCTTCCGACGGGATTGGGTTTTCCTTGGCGTTGGCTTTTTTCTTCATCTGACATTAGTTTTCACAATTATGACAATTAGTTTTTTAGTATTATATGGAAATACACATATATTAATCATTCTAACTATGCTAACCAATTAAACCCGCATATATAAATATTGCTACGTCCAGTTTTAATTTCTTAATCTATGGATAAAATGAGAAAATTCCAAAAAAAAAAGAATATGTTCCCACATTTTCTATAAAACATAAACCCTATTTCTAAATTAAAAAAAAAAGAAAATTAACTTTAACTTTAATACCCTAGAATTTTTTCAAAATCTCCAATAAGTCCTCTAATAAGAGGATCAATTAAAGATTGCGATTCACAGGTAGTAATCCAATCGGGAGTGAAATGAGAACCTTTTCCATCGGGGGTTCCTCTTTCAAAACATCCATCAGTTTTAGCGAGTAAGGAATAAAGCTCATCTAAAGCATTCTCATATGCTGTCTGGACTACTAATGGGTCACTTGAGGTTTCAGCAATTTGAATTTCATTCAAAATGGAGTTGAGTTTATTTAAGAAAGCATTCCTTCGATTTTCCTTCGTATTATCATTTTTCCCATCAAAATCAATGGTTGGAATTTGAGTTGGATCCTCAACGATTCCTATTAAATCCTCAATCTGTTCCTCCGGGGGTTTTTCCTCTTTTTCTATATTAAACTTCACCAAACACATATTTCGTTTCCCAATTCCAAAGCTAGTTGTAGTGCCTGCAAGATAAATATCTTCTGAAGAATCTAACGCGATATCATTACACTCATCTGAATTTGACCCTCCCCAGGTCGTATTCCATTGTTCTTCTCCCATGCTATTAAAACTAATCAGGCACATATCATACGGCGCCTTTCCTTCCGAACCAACGGTGCTTCCTGCAAGGTAAATATTGTCACCAGAGGCAATCTCTACGCTCTTACCAAAATCAATATAGTCCCATCCCCAAGTAGTATACCATTGAAGAGCACCGGAATTATCAAATTTTACCAAACATGCATCAGTGACTCCAGCGCCATAACTATAGGTGTATCCTCCAAGGTAGATGTTTCCATCTGAATCTATTGCGATATCCTCACATTTATCATCGTCATTACCCCCCCAACTAGTATCCCATTGATAATTACCTGAGGCGTCAAATTTGACGACATTAAAGTCATATTTCATCCCTGGGTTATATGCATCTCCAGCCACATAAATATTTCCTACTGCATCTAAGGATATACCACTGCATGTTTCAATATTATCCGTTCCCCATATTTCCTCCCATAGAATATCTCCTTCGCTATTATATTTTATCAAGAAGTAATCATAATTAATTGATTCACTCGGATCAACATCAGTAGTGCCAGCCACATAAATTTTATCAGATGAATCAACTGTTATTCCAAAACAACCATCATAATTATCACTACTACCCCACGTGCGATACCAATCTAAATCACCAGAACTTGTATACTTAGCCAATATCATATCGCGAGAAGTTCCTTGGGAGAAACTTCCCGTATATCCACCAATATAAATATTTCCTAAGGAGTCTAAGTCCATTGCATAACAATGATCGCTACTGAAACCTCCTAAGGTTCGATTCCAAAGCTGAATACCCGAATCATCATACTTTACCAAGCATAAATCATCAACTCCTTCTCCAAAACTGCTACAAAATCCTGCTAAGTATATATCTCCTAAGGAGTCTATTGCTACAGCCTGTCCCTCATCGGAAGCACCTCCACCCCATGTAATGAACCATTCTGCAGGAATTGTTTCTTTATGTTCAAATTTATATTTTATTAGGAAGATATCATAGATTCCAGCACCAAAACTACCCGTAATTCCAGCTAAGTAAATCTCTTCTGATGAAAGAAGTCCTATAAAACCAGCACAGTCATATTGTATTCCCCCCCAAGTCAGATTCCAACATTGATTACCCATTTGATCATATTTTATAAGTACCGCATCATAATCACCTTCTCCAAAACTTTTTGTCCCACCAGTAATATATATATTATCTAAAGGATCAAATGCGATCGAGATTCCACATTGGTCATCTTCTAGACCGCTCCATATTGCCTCCCATTGTAAATCACCTGAAGGATTAAATTTAATCAAAAAAGTATCCCAAAGACCTTCTCCGAAACTTTTAGTAATTCCGGTTAAATAAATATTCTGTTGAGAGTCTAATCCCATCTTGTATCCATATTCATAATTGCTTCCCCCCCATGTTTGATTCCATAATTGCGTTCCAGAATCGTTGTATTTTACTAAACAAACATCAGAATCCCCGGATCCAAAGCTATAGGTGTCACCATAGAGATAAATATCACCATGGATATCAATTGAAATAGATCTTCCATATTCATTATCACCTCCACTCCAAGAGATATTAAATATCAAATTTCCAAAACAATCATATTTATCTAAAAATATATCATGATATAAAGACTGGCTAAGATCAACCCTTAATCCAGTAATATAGATATTATCTAATGAGTCTATAGCCATAGCACTTGCTTCCTCTATTGAAAATTCACCAATTTCACGAATCCATAGTGATTCACCAAAAGAATCAAATTTGAGCAAAAAAGCATTATATTGATCACTTGCCTTATGCTGATTAACCACAACATAAAAGTTGTCCTTCGAATCGAACAAAATATCAATAGGCCATCTTAAAGGAGATGAAGTATGAGTGAACATTTCTAATGTTGTATTCCATATTTTGTTCCCCATCGTATCATATTTTAATATAAATATATCTCGATATGCTGGTGTAGCTAACGAATATCCTGTGATGTAGATATAATCTGATGAATCAATCGAGATCGCTGCAACTTGGTGAGCGCTCCATCCCCATGTCTGATTCCATAATTGTTTCCCCGAACTATCATATTTAATCAGAAAAACGTTCCTATAAACAGCCCCAAAACCATTAGTAGTTCCTACAATATAGATATTTTCTAAAGAATCAAAAGCAACATCACTCATCCGCTCATCTTCAATCCCTCCCCACGTTCTGTTCCATTCATAGTTGATATTATCAAAGGCAGCTGTTGAAGGAACATTTAGATTAACATCTCTTTCTAGTTCAGAATTTAGAAAAATAGAATGCGGAAAAATGAAGTTGATACTAGAAAGTGAAATTATTAGTAGTATAAGCACTGTGTTTTTAAAATTTATTTTCATTATTTCTTTCACTTTTACAATAATTTATTCATTAGATTTAGCTACAAAAAGTAGCATTAATTTTAGATCGGCAATTTATTGATTATATAATTATGGTATCGATATTTACATGAAACTTTCAATGAATAGTGAAATTAATTTTTCAACTTTGGCATTATTGAAAGAAAAAAGGTAATATAATTTTCAAATATGACTTTTATTGGCTTTTTTGATAAATAATACTCTTCTTTACCATTCTAATTGGTTTATAGGATTCTTTAGCTCGTCTTAACCCTTCTATACCTAAATCTTGTTCCCGATTGACATATTTCGCATTAACACAGCAATTTTTTAAAAACATATTGTTAATTGCTTGATAAGCTCCTTCAAACTCGAGATGTGCCTTTTCAATATGAATTACCAAGGTATCCTCATTTAACATTTCGCCAAATGTATAAGCAGCACATTTCTTATCGACACAGAGTATGCCTCCAGAAAACCCCAGACTAGTAAAATTATCTAAAGCTTCATAGATCGCTTCTTGTTCTGCCTCTAAACTCTCATCTTCAGTACAGGCTCGAACTTCACACCATTCCAATTGGAGTTCTTTGCATTTGTCAATAAGATCCGGTGTTAATAATTGGAAGTCATACTCATAATTATCTAGAAACTTTTGCAGCCATCTTCTATTTTGCCTATATTTATTTCCTGCTAAATTTAAAATCTCTTCTTTCTCATGCACATAATCCCAATTATTTCGATCCTCAAGACAGGCTAACTTTAAATCAGTAAAAACCTTTTTACTGCTTAATGTTTCGCATATATCATTTGGAACACGATGAAATTCAACATTATCGAATTGTTTAAATGTTTCGAGAATTATCTGATCGGGATTAGGACCAATGGGAGGAAAAAAATAAAGGTACTGTTTTGAGTCGGAATTAATTGGTTCTCTTCTGGTTTTTAAATAATCGTAAGAAAATAAGAGTAAATGCTCTTTATATTCGAAATGTAAAAAGTTATAATAAGTCCTCCACATAAAAAGATTCGTAAAGGTGAATTCAGAGTTCTGGGGAGGATATTTTTGAAAGAACCCATTGAATAATTGTTTATCTTGAAGTGTGATTTTTTTCGCGTTGGCTAAGTCCATGCTATGACAATATTTTGCGAGAAATAAAATGATTTCTTTTTTAAATTATTGAGTAAACTATATATCCTCGTCTACTAAGAAATAAATTTTTCAATGCCCGTTTTTTCATTTTTCAGTTTACTTAATGCATCCTCTAATACTCTAATAACTTGTTCTTTATAACTTTCTTGTTCAGGATATTCATAACTAAAGCTTTTCCAATTAGGTCGTTTATGTCCAATTTTGAATTTAATTCCATTCAATTTAGTCATATAAGAATTCGCATCAAGCTTTGTGGCAATTTGATCGGCTATTATGTACCAATGATACTTTGTACCTAATTTTGCACCTGAGTTTATGGGTGCAACACGAGCTCGAGTTTTTATACTATTAAAACTTATTTGCCATTCATTAGGAGCTATTTTTCTTTCATTCCAGTGTCCATCATTATAAATCCAATGATGAGATTGCCCAACTCGCATTCCAGTATATATTCTATCATGGAATTTCTTTAATTCATTATACATAACTCATTATAAAAAATTCATAGTGCTTTAAATGAGTAATCAGAGTCCAGATTTAGTATTTAATTCTATAAGTATAAAAATGTTAGAAGAAAGTTAATCAAGTAATTATAGTAGGAAAATAAGTAATAAAATAAAAAAAGAAATAGATTGAATTATAGGTTATAGTTTCTTAACTATAAGATCTGCTAATCGATTGGAATAGCCCCACTCATTATCATACCAACTAACAACGCCTGCTAGGGGACCTATCGTTTTTGTCCATAGGCTGCAGAAGATTGAACTCGCCGGGTTTCCAACAATATCACTGCTTACAATAGGATCATCGGTGTATTCTAAGATTCCTTTAAGACTGCCCATTGAAGCTTCTTTCATTTTGGCATTGATCTCATCCGCAGAAGCAGCGGTCTCAAGATTACATTTTAAATCAACAACACTACCATCTGTTGTTGGTACACGCATCGCAATCCCATCTAATTTTCCGTTTAAGTCGGGGAAAACTAAACCAATAGCTTTTGCCGCTCCAGTTGATGTTGGGATAATGTTTGCCGCAGCTGCACGACCACGAATCATTTTTACAGGGTCTCCTGATCGGGCAGTGTCTACAGTATTTTGGTCTCCAGTATAGGAGTGAATTGTAGTCATTATACCATTGGTTATTTTATAGTTATCATGCAAAACTTTCACTACTGGACCAAGACAGTTGGTTGTGCAACTCGCATTGCTAATAATCTTATGTTCATCAGTCAGTTTATCGTCATTGCATCCTAATACTACAGTTATATCAGGATTTGTAGCAGGAGCACTAATAAGAACTCGCTTTGCTCCGGCTTCTAAATGTTTCGCAGCGCCATCTCTATTAGTAAAGAACCCAGTACACTCTACAGCAATTTGAATATTATTAGATCCATGAGGTAGATTAGCAGGGTCTCGTTCTGCCGTGACTGGAATTTCTTTTCCGTCAATGACTAATGATTTTTCTTTTGCTTCAACTGTACCTTTAAATCTTCCAAATACCGTATCATATCTTAATGCATAAGCCAAATACTTGGGCTCAAAAAGATCGTTAATTGAAACTATATCAATATCATTCCAGTATCTGTCGTAAACCGCTCTAAAGAAATTTCGACCAATTCTTCCAAATCCATTAATTGCAATTCTTTTTGCCATTATTATCTATCACTATTTTTGTTTTAGAATTTCATTTAAGACAAATCAAGCTAAATAATATTTCATTAATTTATTAATTTTTTAGTTTCGATGAAACTAGATAAAATTTAATCTTTATAGGTAAAAGTTATGAGAAAAGTTAATTAATACAAATCAATCTAAATCTATTCAAATTAAATCTATTTAACAGTATTTGTAAATATTAGGAAATAAACATGAATGAGTTAGAACGTAAAATTATTGAGAAAATAGACGAAATGAGGGATGAAATCATCAGGTTTCATCAACAAATTGTTCAAATTCCCTCGGAAAACCCTCCATCTAAATATAAAGAAGTAGCAAAGTTCACGAAAAATATTATGAAAGAAATTGGATTAGAGACCATCATTAAAAGAAATAATGTCGTGGGAACCTATGGCAATAGCCATCAACATGAAAAAGAGCGAGCATTAATTTTCTACGGCCACTATGATACGGTGGAAGCATTTAAAGGTTGGACAAAGGATCCATTTGGAGGAGAAGTCATTGATGGAAAAATTTATGGTCGCGGATCCTCTGACGATAAATCATCAGTTACGGCAGAGATTTTCGCCACTAAGGCGTTATTAGAACTGGGTGTTGACCTAAAAGGAAAATTAACCCTTACTGCCGTAGGTGATGAGGAGACGGGAGGATTAAGAGGTGTTGAATATTTGTTAAATTCAGGAGCCTTAAGTGGAAATGTATGTTTATTAGGAGATGCACCCTGCGATTATGCGTTTGGCCATACAGGTGGAACGATATATGCAACTATTACAATAAAAGGCAAGCAAGCACATGGATTAGCAGCTCCGGACTTACCAGCACCTTACCGAAACGAACAATCGGGTATTAATACTATTGAGCGAATGGTAAAGATTATGAATTATCTCATAGAGCTTAATAAAGAATTTCTTAAGAAAGAAACGAAGTATCCAATCCCTGATGAGTTTACAACACGAGTAAGTCACATTAATTTGGCAGAAATTCACGGAGGAAATAAAATCACCACCGTTCCAGATAAATGCTATCTTCATTTTAGTTTAAACACGATCCCTGAAAAGGATATCAAGAGTATTAGAGAAGCCTTCTTAAAATTTATAGACCAGCTCAAAGCAAAGGATCCTGATTTAGATATTATGGTGCAAATGCCCATCCAAATGGAACCATTTGTTATTGATGGCAAATCGGAATTTGCTCAAGCAGTCAAAAAAGCAGTTAAATCAGTGTATACCGAAGAAAAAGAATTTCAATTATTTATGCCTTCTACAGACGCTCACTGGTTTCAAGAAAAGGGTATAGAAACAATCCTCGTCGGAGCTTCTCGATATGATAATAATTGGCACAGTGCGGATGAATTTGTATATATTGAGGATTTAATGAATGTGACAAAATTATACGCACTTACAGCATTGAATTATTTAAAATAAATTTATTCTTATTTTCTTTAGATTTTATTTTTATAAATAGAAAAAATTAGGTAAGTGATCTTTAGAGTAAATCTTTAAATATTCTATTTGGAATTTAATATCAGATTTGTAATCCAATTTATAAAATTTAACACCTAATCGAGGTATGATAAAAGTATGGTCTTAATTATGATAACTTCATGGATTCCCCAAGGGAAAGAAACCATAGTTGGAAAGAAGTATACTGAAGTTATGAGAGAATATCCAGGTGAAAACTTCGAAAAAGTGGTGTTACCTTTAGGCGGGTCTCTACTGAAAAAAGTACGAAAGTTATTTCTATAGTTTCAGTTAGAGAGGGGGAATATGAAAAAGCTATCAAGCGAATAACAAAAAGAATGTTGTCATTATCAACTGTAGCAGATTTGAACTATCAAATAGAAACTTTACTTTCTGGAAAGGAGGCACTTGATCTAATAGGATTGGGGATACCTAATAAATTACCTATGTAAAAATTAGAGAAAAAACACTAATCATTTTTATACTCAAAATTATTTCATATCCTATATGAACTATCATCTCTGATTAAATAATAAAAAATTAGTAAAAAATAATATAAATAACTTAAAAAAAAATTAGGCTTCTTCTTCTTCTAATTCTTTGCCCATCAACCGCATTACTGCGTCAGCAAGCTTATTCTGACTACGGCTCATAATTCCTTTAATCTTACCTTCTACTCCAGTAACTCTGAGCATAATTCCATTCCACACTGACCCAGGCTCCCCCTTTACGTTTCTAAATCTATCTCGATGCACTTCCACTTCAATATTGTCATATTTTTTGGCAGCATCAGAACATTTAAAACACAAAATGCATTTATCTTTGTCTACAATAATATTTTTTCCCTCTCGAGACATTGCGTCAACCGAGCATTCATCCACAAACTTATCGATAATTTTTGTGTCTTTTTCATTACAGGTTATCTTTATCGATCCCTCTACGACTTTTCGTACTTTGCGTCCATCATCAAGTGTTCGCACTTCTTCCTTAAATTCGGGAAGAGAACCATTTTCTACGAGTAAAATTTTATTTTCTCCATTGATTAATAATTCTAACGTATACCCTGGACATATCCATGAACAAGAGCCGCACCAGATACATTTATCGGTATCAACTACAATCTTTTTGTCTGATTCGATCCGCATTTCTTCTGGAGTCCCAATAGCAGTCTTTTTGAGAGGTTCATCATAAATTGATATGGTAACGGGACATACACGATGACAAAACCCACATTGAATGCATTTTGACTCATCATATTTCAAGATCATTTCATGATTGAGCATCTTATATACATAGTGAGTGATATTCTCATCTACTTGAATAGTTTCCTTTTTTGGTAATGACATACTTTTTCACTTTTAATAATTTTTTTTTATTCTAAATAAAATAATTTATGTTTTTTCTAATTCCATCTGTTTGATTGCTTTTCCTGACCTAAAAGGAATATCATCAACGCTCTCGCCAGTAGTATAACCAAATTCTTTTTTAAATTCTTCATTCAGAGATTGGAAGTATAATGATAAGGGTAAGTGTACGGGACAGTTATTATCACAATTACCGCACTCGACACAACGATCAGCAACATGAGCAATCCGTGTTAGTTGATAGGTTTCTTTATTGATTGTTTTATCCTTTCGTTTTTGTTGTAGAATACAATCAACACAATAGCAAACAGGACACCCTCTAATGCACATGCCACACATAGTACATGCTTGTAATCGAGTGATCTTTTCCTCTTGAGGTGTCTTATCCCATTCTTCTAAATCTTTTGCTCTTTTAGCCAATGCAGTTTCTTTAATTTCTTTCATTTTTTCTGTATGAGTGGATTTTATATCTCCGGGAAGATTCTTTTTGGCAATTTTGGATGTTTCAATGAGATTCGCACCCTTCTCGGAATATGCTTTGAGAATAATTTCTTCTGAATCAATCGGAATTCCGATATCACTTATTCCTATATCAGCTACTACAGGAATCTTTCGAATGCACCGTGAACAATTATCGGCAATAAATAAATCGACTTCTTTCTTTTTACCATCATCAAATAGAAGGATTAACCCTTTATCTCCTACTTGCTCTTTCATTACTTTTGTAGGGTCAACATCTTTAATTTTTTTTATTTCTCGGGAGACATTTATAACCATCCCTCTATCTTCAAAAGCGATAATAAAAAGATTTTCCAAGTTTATTTGTTTTATTTTTGCTAGCTCGATCAGCGCTCGGGTATCACAAGGTCGTGCAATAAGACCAACTTTTTCTTGCATTGCTCCATTTACTGATTTATGCAGAAATTTAGCCGCTGAATCAGTTCGAGCATAGCCATAGCTAATGAGATTAGTTAATGGAAAACTTTTAATATCATCTGGCTTCGTATATACTACAGGAGAGACCGAAAAGCGATCTTCCGCATTAGTTTTTTTATCGACCTTCGTTTCTGCTCCAATGATTTTATCTACGACTTTTTCCTTCAATAGAGCTATTAATAGTTTTGGAAAGTCTTCTATTTTTATCAGATACTCTGCTATTGCTTCCAAATTTATTCAACTCAAATATATTTTCCTTGAAATTTTTATATAAATTCCTTTAATTTTCTTTTTCCAATGAAATGTATAACTAAAATTTTGGTTCTATTACCTTAAATTACATTTAATTAAATTACATTTTATGTGTATTATGGGGCTTCCACTACTTCAACTGAGTTCTCATTTTTTTAACTCAGTTTCATTAGTTAACACATTTTTTTAAGCCTTGGCTTTTTCCTTGGCTTTTTCTTTTTTTTGTGTGGCGCTTTTAGGGTGGAGCGGACTTGGACCTAATTTTCGAATCTCTTCGTCGAATTCGGTTGCTACTTTTTGAAACTTTGCCCCTTCCGCGGAGCTGCAGAAAGCCATTTTTAAACGTTTCGGATTAATTCCGATAGCTTTCGCAATTTTCTCCAAATATTCCACTTGTCGATAGGCAAAATAATTGCCATCTTCATAATCACATTCTCCTGGGTATCATCCAACAACTAAAACTCCATCGGCTCCTCGTCCAAATGCTCTCATTATTACGTCTGCTCCGACTCTACCCGTACAAGGAACTAGCACGGTACGCAGAGACGTTGGATACTGTGCTCGAATTGTTCCTGCCATATCTGCTGCACCATATCCTCATTTCAAACATAGAAATGAGAGAATTTTTATTTGGTCTTCATTCTCGGTCATTTTGTCACCTCGTTTACTCCTCTAATGGTAATAATTCATCAATATAAGCCATATATTGGATGTCCTTGTAGTGTGCTAATTCAATAGCTTTCGATGGACAGGTTGCGGCACAAATTCCACAACCTCTACAACTAATAAGATCCACTACAATTAGACCCTCCTCGTTGACCGAAATAGCACTATAAGGACATGCTTCGATACATTTGTAGCATTTTGCGCAACGTTCATCGATTGGCTTAGCACGGATTAATTCCATGACATATTCCTCATGTTTCATGGGTATCCCTGCTGTGGATGCTGCTCCTTTAGCCTGACTCACCGCAAGATCTATAGATTTTTGACCTTGGCATGAACCAGCTAAATAAACCCCGGGTACTTTGGTATTAATAGGATCGAGTCTCGCATGTACTTCTTTTAAGAAACCATCGGAAGTTTTTTCAATGTTCATCACTGAAGCAATCTGATTAGTTCCTTGCGATGGTAATGAAGCGGATGACAAAACCACCATATCAAATTCCATCTCCACGACAGAATCGGTTCCTACGGGTTCTAGCTGTACTTTCAGATTTTTAGTTTTCGAATCCTCTTCAATTTTACCAATTAAGCCTTTGATGAAGATAATACCCGCATTCCTAGCTCTTCTGTAATATTCTTCATACATCTTCCCACCGCATCGCATATCAATATAGCTTACCACGATCTCAGAGTCAGGGTATTCAGACATTATCAGTTTAGAATTTTTTACAGAAAGATTACAACAAACAACGCTACAGTGCTCGTTCGTGTTTAGATCACGGGATCCTACACAATTGATGAATAAAACTCTTTTAGGACGAGCTCTATCAGAAGGTCTTTTCAGATGACCGAATGTTGGCCCGTTAGGAGCCAATATACGTTCTAATTGAATTTGAGTAATTACATTGTCATAAGTACCATATCCGTAGTCTTTTCCTTGATAGAGGTCCCACCCTGTCGCTACAATTATGGTTCCCACTTCTAATTCTACAATTTCATCCTGTTGACTAAAATCTATTGCATCAGTATCACATGCATCTACACAAGCGAAACATTCAACGCAAGAGTTTCTCTCAATGTTTGAAATCGCTGGAACTGCTTGAGCAAATGCGATATCAATACACTTTCGAGCAGAGAGATTTTCATCAAAATAATTCGGTACATAGATAGGACACACTTCTGTACAACTACCACATCCTGTACACAACGTTTCATTAACAAACCTCGCTTTTCGATTGACTTGTACTCGAAAGTTGCCAATATATCCATCAACCTTAACGACTTCACTATAAGACATGATTTCGATATTTTCATGTCTATCCGCCTCAAGCATTTTTGGTCCGAGAATTCAAATGCTACAATCGTCAGTTGGAAACGTTCGGTCAAGTTGTGACATTCTTCCACCGATTGTAGTATTCTTCTCCACTAAATATACCTTATAACCCGCATCTCCCAAATCAATCGCTGTGCTTAATCCTGCAATACCTCCACCTATCACTAAAGCTGTTGGATTGACCGGAACGGTTTTAGTGGGTATATCTTCTAATAATTGAGCTCTTGAGATCCCCGCTTTTATTAATTCAATAGCTTTTAAGGTTGCTTCATTACGAACTTCTTTCGCTTGATGCACATAACTGCAATGTTCCCTAATATTTGCAAATTCCAAATATCTCTGTGGCATCCCCGCCTCTTTTAGAATTCCATGAAACACAGGTTCATGAGTTAAAGGGGTTCAAGCCGCAACAACTATACGATCAAACCCTTTTTCTTCAATCTGTTCTTTTATGTATTCTGCACCACCAGATGTACACATGTTAAGATATTCATATGCATATACGTTTGGTAATTTATCAATTTCTTGGACGATCTTTGGAACATCTAGAGTCCCCGCGATGTTTATCCCTCACCGACACACAAATGTGCCAACAACTGGCAATTTATCGTTTTCATTTTCCTTGGTCTGTTTTTCAGACAAGTTTTACACCTTTTTAAATATATCCTCCTAATTATTCAAGAGTATATTTTAAAAACTCTCTATTTGCTAGTATCTAATAGATTGTATTTATGATATTGTTAATAGTTCTTATTTTTTAAGTTCAATTGTTATTAAATTTCGTTGCGAGTATATAAATATTTGAATTTACTCACTTATTTGTAACTTCTCAACCGACAAAAAGTAAACTAATTAATATTTAATAGTTTTTTAAGGCCCTCTAATGTAGATGGAAGCTTAAAATCTTTTAATAATAGGGAGAGATTTTCATAGTCTAGCTCCTCTGATTCCCAGATGTTTATATTTCCCGCAATAACTCGCAATACTTGTTTCTGATACTTATTCAGCTCTTTAAGAGTCCATTGATCGCCATCAGGAATGTCAGGAAACACTATCCAGAAAAGAGCGTTAATTAAGTTGAATGCGCGAAATCCTGTAAGCTTTTTTAAAATATTACAAAAAGCAGGGACAATAATTTCGGGTGATTCTACCCCAAAGAATTTTAAAACATCAGCAACATACCCCACTAGATCCCCATCATTCCATGGAAAAGACCCCGGACTGGTTTCTAATTGAGATAGCTTCTCTAAGTTGGAGATCAAGAAATCCAATGTTTCTTTTTCGGTGTTTTCTTGAAGGATATTGATCATACCTATAGCTGCTGATATTTTAATTAAAAATGAGTATTCTCCATCAATATATTGTTTAAATATATTACGATCGGAGATATCGTTAAGATATGCTCCCAGCATTGATAATGTAATTAAAATCGAAGCGATTAATATTGGATTTTCCTCCTTTTTCAGAAGCTCACGAATTTTAGTAATCGAAGTTTTTGCTTCTTCGCGAAACCATGCAAGTGCAAAAATTGCATTAAGGCGAATGTTTTCATCCGTATCCTTTACAAATTGAATGTAAGTTGGCACTTCCTTTAAAACCGCTTTATAACAATCAATATATGCATCGATATGCTTATACCAATCTAAATAATCTTTATTTCCATTATCTTCCTCTTCTAATTCAATTTTTAAATATGCAACATCATCCATCCAATCTTCTACATTTGGTCCTTTAGGAAGAAATGCTTCGGGATATCCTAATGCTAAATCAACAGTAAATCGTATTAGATCTGCTTTTTGAGGCGTGGTTGGTGCTCTAATTACTTGGAAAATAAAGGGAATAGCATAAACCGTAGCCTCATATCGCGTTCCTTGATGATAGATATTACCATATAACTCCCATAAAGCATTCTCCCGAGTTTCAGGATCTTTTGATATCAAATCTTTAAGGAGAATTGGAACATCAGATGCTTTACCATACGCATGTTCAAGATTATCCCAATCTACGTCGTCTAGTCCTTCAAACATAATAAAAACACTTCATATTGGATGCAGATTGAATAAATTAAAATTGAATATTTTAAATATTTCTTTGTATTAAAACCCAAATGATATTAATTACTTGAATTATTTTTCCTTTTAATTAATCAAATAACTTATTATGTGAAAAATTTATGGTTTCAGCTACTAAAGAGCTCTCAGAAACAGAATTTGTACCACTTAAAGAGAAGTTGGCTTATTCTTTTGCGACGATGCCTGGAACGTTTTATGGTTCTGTTATGGGGCTAATTCAGTCCTTTTACTATGCATGGATGGGGTTACAAAATATCTGGATCGTCATAGCACAAATCGTATACGCGGTATGGAATGTTGTCAATGATCCCATTTTTGGAAATAAGATTAATAATACCAAATTCTACAATAAACGACGTGGAGAGAATCAGCGATACATCCCATATATTAAGTATGGAGCACCCATTTTCAGTTTGGCATTTGCTTTGGTATTTTTTCCACCGGATATGTTGAGAGGGGATCCTACCCTAACAGCTCAAGTGTGGCTTTTTGTGTGGTATTTAGTAACTCAAGTCGCCTATGATACATTATTTACGATTGTACTCTGTGCTCACGTTGCATTATTACCCCAAATGACTCTTGATCAAAAGGAAAGAGAAAAAATTCAGATTTACTGTACACTTTTTACATTGCCTGGCGTCTTAATTGGATTCTTCCTGCCATTAGCTTTTTTAGCCGATCCTACAATAGAATCGATTACAATCTTTCAGTTTCTGGTGATAGGTATCGCAATTTTCGGGATAGTACCATACGTTTTAATGTCATATCTTGTTCGCGAGCATTCTGAACATATTCCAGAAGAACCCACTCCTTTAATTAAGGCTCTAAAACTGGCTTTTAAAAACAAATCCTATGTTATTTATTTGATTTATGATGGGGTAAGTGTGTTTATACTTAATGTGACTATGACGACCCTTCCTTTCTTTCTGACGTGGGTGCTTTCTCCTATGATGAGTTCAAGTATAGATATGATTCTGTTCTGGATACCTCCTATCATATGCTTAATAATTGGTGCTGTCATACAATTAAGAATTGCGAACAGATATTCAATAAAAAAAGCGTTAAGTTTTAACCAAGGGGTCTTAGCTTTTGGATTTTTATTTACTTTTATATTGGCTTTTACAGGTCTGTGGTATTTAGTATGTCTTGGATTTTCGGTAGTTTTTCTTGCATTTGCAGGGGATTTCATACTTCATAATCCGATGCGAGCCGATACAATTGATTATGACTTTTGGAAGATATCAGGTGAACGACGGGAGGGATTATATGCGGGTATTGGTCCTCTTATTAGTAAACCTATGATTAGTGTTGCATTAGCAACCCCCACTTCTCTCATGACCATTTTCGGCTTAATCTATGTTGGTGATATGTTACAACCAACTATGGGTGAATTTAACGCATTTCTCGGAGTGAGTATTGCGATGGGACTTATTCCCGGGCTGGTTGCCCTTATAGGCTTTATTATTTGGGTTCGCTTTTATCCACTAACTAGAGAAGTTGTTGCGGAAATGAAAACTGCTTTACTTAAAATTCATGAGGAAAAACGCAAGAAATATCTGAAAGAGTTTGGAGAATCAAATACAAATGAATAAGAAATGAAAATGCGTATATTTTACTTTTTATTTTTTACTTTATTTTCAATTATTTTAAATTAAATCGTTCGAGCTGTAAGAAAATGCTAGAATTAGATAAATTAGCCACTAATAAATTAATTTTAACGAAACACCATCTTACCTATGCCTCTAAAATCGATGATATCTTGGAGATCACTGAAGATTTATGCGGATTACATGCAACTAGAACAATAGAACCATATATTCAACTTTTTGTTCGAGTTAAAAATTACGAAAAAGAAGATTTAGACGCTGAATTATATACTAAGAAGACCCTTGGCAAGATTCGTGGAATGCGGAAAACCTTATTCATTTTCACTAAGTATTTAATGCAAATTGTCTATCCCATTGCTAAAAATCTTACTGAGGATCGAGAACTGAAATATCTGAAGTATCGAAATATTTCCTTAGAAGAATATAGTGAATTGTCAAAGCAGATTTTGAACCTCCTACAAAAAGAAGAATTATCAACTAGTCAAATTAAGCAAAGAGTTAAAACAAAAAAGGATTTAGTAGCGGTTATTTCCGTGATGTGTGATCAATTGTTTTTAATTCGTGGAAAACCCGTAAGTAGTTGGAGAGATCGGAGACTTTTATATGCTCCGTTTAAAACCTACTTTCCCAATCTAAATTTATCAAAATATACTGAAACTGAATCATTAACACTTCTAATTGATAAATATATAATGTCATATGGTCCTGTGACAATTAACGATATTATATGGTGGTCTGGATTAACTAAAACGAAATTAAACCCGATTCTTACTCATTTAGAAGCAGAATTAGTAAATATCCACATTTCAAGCCTTGACTATGAGTATTACATAGTTTCTTCAGATATTAACATTCTTGAGAAACTTCATTCAGAACAGACCACAATAAATTTGCTACCACTGCTTGATCCATATATGATGGGATATAAAGATCGCGAACGCTATGTTGATATGAATAATTACAAATATATTTTTGACCGATCCGGAAACGCCACTCAAGTAATCCTTCAAGATGGTTTTGTTATAGGAATTTGGGACGTTATTCAAAAACCAAAACCAATATGTAAATTATATTTCTTTGAGGATGTTAATGATAATATCGTGAACATGGTTACTTCAAAAGCGAAAAAATTAGCTACATTCATAACTGGGAAGGAGCTTGACATTCATATCTGTAAATCAATGTTACCTTTAACTGAAAGAACCATGGGCGGTTTTATGTCTCCACTAAAACCCTCTTGAAAGAATATAATAATAGTTATAATAAAAAAAGAAAAATAAAAAGAAAATTACTTCTTTAATCCAAATTCAGTAACATCGCCAAAAAGGCGCTTAACAGCTTGGATCCGAGTTTCTTCTCCAATTTGCTCAACGCTTTTCAAACTGATTGCCTCCTTGGGACAAACTGCTATACATTGGGGTTCTCGTTTTCCAACTCCAGGGTCGATGAATTCCTCTCTCATGCCTTCGCATAAATCACACACTAAGGCAATTTGGTTATCCAAATGAAGCGTTATTACACCAAAATCGCACGCTCGAACACAGAATCCACATCCATTGCACTTGTCACTATCTACAATAATGGATCCATCTTCATCTTTGTCCAGTGCTTTTTCCGGACAAGATCGAATGCAGGGAGCATCTTCACATTTTTGACATGCAAGGGCAATATTAAAGATTGGTTCAATTCGTACACGATGAATTCGGGTATTTATCGGATTAAATTCTCCATCATGAACAAAACTACAGACACTTTCACACGTTTCACAACCCGTACAGAGCTCTGGATCAACTACGATAAATTGATGGACTCGTTTTCTTTTAACTGACATTTACTTTTTCCTACCTCCAGAGACGGGTTTTAATTTTCCAATCACAAAATCGAGGCTTAATTTTTTCAAAGTTTCATCGGTGGGAATTCCTGTTTCTGTATCCCAACCCCGTGCTTCATAATATCCGCTGAGGAGTTTCTGGTATCCATCTTCTTTAAGTGTGACGCCCTTTGCGGGACCTTTTGTATGTGCTTCTTTAAAGAACTTCTCTGGTGGATGATCATCTGCTCTTGTCCACCCTTCTCTAATATTAAAGCATTTTGATAGGGTAACAATTGCATCTCCTCTAAGATTAATCGACTCTTCCGTATGAGGAATACCTGTGACTAATTCATAAACCTTTGCCATCTCCGCATCATTTTCATAAATACCGCGCGTAAATTTACATACAATATAGGAATCGATAATAGCATAGATGTCTTCAAGATTTTTAATTGCTTTTCCCCGTTCTAATGGCTTATCATAGCCAAAACGATCATAGGTGCCTTTTGCATCTAAACCATAAGCTCCATTACGTAAATGACATGCTCCTCGAATTGATACGCTTTCTCCGACAGCAAATGAAGACATCCCATGCAAATCGAAGGCGGGTAATTCTAAACCCTTGATATGCATGCCATAAAATCCTGCATTCTTTTGACCCATTTCTTCTAATCGTATTCCCGCTTGTCTAGTGCCGTCACCAAATACTTCGCCAGCAAAGCCTTGACCTAGGATCATTTCTTCTGTAAATCTTACTAAATTCTTTGTTGAACCGAATGGTAATTTATATCCTAAATCTTTTTCAGTTACAAGACCTTTTTCAAAACATTCCATACACATCGCGGCAGTAACCCCTCCCGAAATTGCGTCAATTCCTAGATCATCACATAAAGCTACACATTTAAACACTGTAGGCCAGTCAGGATTACCGCAAGCGCTTCCAAAACTATAACAGATCTCGACATCGATGCTCGCAAATAAGTTTGGATAATCTGGATGGGTTTTAGGAACTTGGGTAATATGATCACAAGCTATAGAACAATCTGTACAAGCAACCTTTTTTACTACCCAATCAATATTCAACGTATCTCCTGTAAATGCACCATTATCGATTTCTTCCCAGGTTCCCTCTTGATGATTTCGAACAGGAAACATACCAAGCTTATTATAGCTCGTTATACCCGCGGGAGTTCCTAAGTCTCGATATTTCGCAGTAGCTGGACCATTTGCTACTTTAATTAATTTCTTAGCCATTTTGTAGAATTCAGTTGGTTGTGCTACTTTTGTACTTTTAGTCCCTCTAAAACAGATAGCCTTTAAGTTTTTTGAACCCATAACTGCCCCCATACCTGTTCTTCCTGCTTGGCGATTTCTATCATTGGTAATACAAGCCATTTTACTCATCCTTTCACCTGCTGGACCAATTGCCATGACCGCTAATCTTTGATCTTGAAATTCTTCTCGAAGCAATTCTTCAGTTTCCCAACAGCCTTTGCCCCATAAGGTTTTTTCACACGGTACTAAATAATAATCATTATCATCAACGACCATATAGACAGGTTCGGGAGATTTTCCTCTGAAAACAATCAGATTAACTCCTGCTCTACGAGCTTGAGCTCCAACTGAGCCGGAAGAAATAGACATTCCAAACATTCCAGTTAATGGTGATTTCGCAAATACTCCATATTTAGAACTAGTTGGAAGAATTGTTGTTGGAAAAGGGCCAATTGCGAATAAAAATATATTATCCGGACTTAATGGATCCACACCAGGTTTTAGCTCATCCCATAATATTTTAGCAGCAAATCCATAACCTCCAATCCAATCTCGACAGAATTTCTCACTTAGCGTTGTTTTCTCGACTTTTCCAGTTGTTAAATCCACATCAAGTCTTACTTGTGAATAGCCTTTTACTTGTTCTGGAATAGATATTTCTTTAGATTTACTCATATTCTACACTTACTTTTATTTATTGTTATTTTATTTTTCTGAACAATTTAATATAGATAATAACTCTTTATTAGGTTATTTGTTAATCTAAATAACCCCATCCATTAGTTATTTCCTAATATCAAATTCGTGAAAAATCTCAAGTGAATGATTTAAATTAGAATTAATTTTTATTTTATTTAAAATTCCCTAATTTTCATCTATTACAAAGAGATGGATAAAAATTAAGCACTCTTGTGATGAAAAAGTTAAAACTTATGAAAAATATTACTAAAATATTATAAATCTATACCAACCAACTAAATAGATTATTAAGCTCGAATTATATTAGAGATATTACTTTTTAAAAGGTGAAAAACGAAGTTTGGATCTCTTAAATTTTTTAAAAAATAACGTAGTCGCTGCTACTGGATGTACAGAGCCAATTGCAGTAGCTTATGCAGTATCTTTAGCATATCATGCTCTTTTTCAAGATCAAATTACCATAGATATGAATAACAACTTCAAGTTTACTAAAGAAGTTCCTTCAATAAAGCTTGATAATCTTAAAATGATTAAGATTGAAGTAGATCAAAACGTTTATAAGAATGCCTATAATGCTATCATCCCTGGCACAGACGGTTTGAAAGGAATAGAGGTTGCTGCTGCATTAGCTTTATATTTGAATCCAAAAGATAAATTAAATATCTTCAATAATATAGAGAAACCAAATTTAGAAAGGATCCAGAAGATTTTGAATGATAAAATAATTAAAGTTTCATATATAGAAGAACCAGTTGATAAAAATCTGTTAAAGATTTACGTGACTCTCCAATATATGCATCATGAGAAATTGAGAAAATCCAAAGTTAAAGTACATGAAAAACATGACAATGTGGTTGAAATTAAAGTAGATGGAAAGAATTTATACAATAGTTCTAAAGATCATATAGATGCTCAGAGAAACCAGTTATCACTGAACTTGAAGGAAATATTAAAATTAGTTGAAATAGCGAATGGAAGTATTTTAGAGGAGGTAAATAAGGGTATTTTAATGAATCTGAAAATAGCTGATGAAGGTTTGAATAACCAATATGGACTTAATATTGCCAAAAGTTTAAAGCTTTTATTTGATGAAGAAGGATGCTCTTTTTCCATTATTTCTGAAATCCGGACTAAGGTTGCAGCAGCAGGAGATGCGAGAATGGGTGGAAGTAATTTGCCGGTTATGACAAGTTCAGGTTCAGGGAACATGGGGATAACCGCAATTATACCAGTAGTAATCATGGGAAAGCGCAAAGACATACCAATAAATAAAATTCAGCGAGCAGTGTTATTATCTCATATCATCACTTCAATCGCGGATAATTATCATGGTCACTTATCACTACTATGTGGTGCTGCGATTAAGGCGGGGTTTGGTGTAGCGGCGGCAATTGCATATCTGTTGGATGGTTCATATTCCCAGATACATAATGCAATCAACCTTATGGCGGCAAATAACGTTGGATTTTTATGTGATGGAGCAAAGCCTGGATGTGCATTAAAAGTTTCAACGGCTGCGGGCATTGCAACTGAATGTGCTTTAATGGCATTAGAAAATAATACGATTAATTCAGATAATGGAATTATTTTTGAGAATCCAGATGATACTCTGAAAGGCATAGGTAATATCTGCCAAGCAATGGATCCTCTCAATAAGAAAATTATAAAACTATTAGAAAAAAGTGATAGAAATTAATTATTATATTAGAGAAGATACTAATTTTTTTTCGTTTTCAACTTTACCATTCGTTTAAGCCGAGCTATCCTTTTTTCCTTCCATTCCTTAGTCTGATCAGCGTGTATAATATATTGCTCAATTAATCCTTGAGAAAGTAAAGAGGTTATTAATTTATGACCCATCTTATTACGCGTAATAATCATCGAATAACCTGAAGGTGCTCCAGAGGCTCCTACACTGACATCCGAGAATCTTCCAGTAAATTCATCACAAGTATGGCAGTGATTCCTAACAGCAGGATCTAATTTCTTAATTGGTATTTCATATTCTTGATCTTTATTATCTTTAAGGAAGAAATTCTTCTTAATCCATGTTTTTTTGATATTTTCTGCGTCAATCTTAGTTTCATCCTTAATAATTTCATAGAGTTTATCATAATCGAAATTCTCGAAACAAAACAAGCTTATACAGTATTTTACCACATGAGCAGGTTTTATATGAAGAAATCGCATCTTTCCTATAGCACGAGTCTGACAAGGAGTTCCTACAAATGCTAATCTCAATTGTTCAATATCAAATATTCCCTTTTTTTCGATGATTTCAAGAGATATATTATATAAATCTTTTAACGGTAAAATCTGCGAAGAAATTGAATATCGTGTCCCGGAAGCTTTTAAAAGATCTTCTTTCTCATACACAATCATAGGAACTGTATTTAAATCTGCATCGTATTGAGACACAATGGCAGCATCTATCTTATTTTTGTCAAATAAATATGAAAGAATCGTAGTGACAATTCCACCATCTTGCCCTGCTTCTGCGATCGCTTTTTCTGTGGTCTTTGCTGCAAATATATCTTCAATATGTCCTAATTCATCCTCAATTTTATAATCTTCATTAATTTTATCAAGAATAGTATCAGTTTGAGGACAGATAAAATAACATAAGCCACACTTAGTACAATTATCCACTGTATCAGGGGATTTGTATTTGGGTGTGTACCCATCCATTTTAATTACATTGAATCCTTGGCTTTCGCAATATGCAACACATGCTCCACAAGAGCAACATAACCCTGGGTGTATAATTGTTTCAAAAAGGTCTTTGAACACTTTTACTTCTTTTTGGGATGCGTTTTCTTTCGACTCTGTCATTTTCTTCACAAACTTATTAATCAATTAATTTATTTAACAACTTTCTAGTTCAATTAAACCTAACTTTTTCGGGATTTTGGATTCACCTAATCTCTTCACGGAGTCTGTAAAGTCGGTAATTAATTCTGCAAATTGCTTTCCTTCGCTTGCAGAAATCCAATGTAATCGAAATCTGTCTTCTTCAATTCCAAGGCTCTTTAAAAGTTTCTTTAAGTGTTCCATCCTTACTTGGGCATATTCATTCCCAGAGATATAATGACAATCACCGATATGGCAACCGGTAATTAAAACTCCATCAATTCCGTTTTTAAATGCATTTAAGATAAAGATAGGTTCAACCCTCCCAGAACACATTACTCTAACAATGCGGATATTGGGAGGATATTGAAATCGCGAAACTCCCGCTAAATCTGCCCCCGCGTAGGAACACCAATTACAGCAGAATACCAAAATTTGAGGTTCAAAACTTTCTTTCTGACTTTTCTTCTTTACCATTTTCCTATTTTCTCCTCTATCCTTTTTGACAAGCTTTTAGATCTATTCCAGTAAGCAAGTCAATTTGTTTTTTAATTTGAAATTTACTAAAATGCTTTTGATCAATTGCTCCTAATGGGCATTCGGCAGCACAAGCTCCGCACCCTTTACAAACTGCATCAATAATATGTGCCTTTTTCTCTGTGATGGTATATAACCCCATTTGTTTAATTGTTTCCACCATTTCTATTGCATTGTATGGACAAATTTCAGCACATCGACCACATCCTATACATTTTTCGGGGGTCACTTGAGATGTAATCCCTTCTGTTTCGACTTCACCCTTGACCATTAACATTGCAGCTCTTCCAGCAGCTCCATAGGCTTGAGTAATACTCTCATCAATCCATTTCGGCCAATGAGCACCTCCACATAAAAATATCCCATCTGTTGCAAAATCAATTGGTCGTAATTTTACATGAGCTTCCAAAAAGAATCCATCCTTTGTGGTTGGAACCTTAAGCATTTTTGATAATTCCGCTGTCCCTCTTGAAGGCATCGCGGGTGTTGCTAAAATTATTAAATCTGAATTAAATTCAACTTCGCATTCCGCTCCGATATTATTGTATTTGATATGAAAATGTTTTTTATTGCTATTAATCAAAATCTCATCAATAGAGCGGTATCGTTCAAATGATACTTTTCTCCTCAACTCTCTCCAGAGCGTTTCTGCATTGAGATCTGAAAATTGAAGTTCGCGATATAAAACATGGATATGGGCATTAGGATTAACGGCCAGTAACTTTTCTATATTTTTAAGCGCTACTTTGCAGCATATATTACTACAATAGGTCTTTACGGAATCTCCTTGATTGAATTCATCAGCTCTTTGATCTACGCATAAGATTATGGTAGCATCATTAAATCCAGGAATTTCGGTATCTTCAAGATTTTCTAACTCGTTTTGAGTCATTACGCGATTAGAGTGCTTTTCAAAAGCGTCCTTCCATCGCTCAGTTTGAGACTGATATGTTCCTGTAGCTACAATAATCGTACCAACTTTAAAATCTTCAATATTTCTATTATCGTCCCCACTCTGGACTTTTACTTTATAATTTCCTACAAATCCATAAATGTCTTGAATAGTTGAATTGGTTAAGATATGGACATTAGGATTATTTTTAAGATCGTTAATATAATTTAAGATATCGCGTTTATGTAAAGAAATATCATAAAGGTCAATAAAATCAATGGCATTTCCACCCAAACTAGCCTTTTTTTCTACGATATAAACATCAAATCCTTGGTTCGCAAGATTGTGAGCTGAAACGATACCAGTAATACCCCCCCCTATCACTAAACATGCCTGCTCCACGGGAACCTTGATCTTTTTTAATGGTCGTAAATTAACTACTTTCCCAAGATACATTCTAATGAGATCTTTTGCTTTCTGAGTAGCTTTCTCTGGTTCATTTTGATGAACCCAAGAATCCTGATCTCTGATATTTACTAATTCAAATAGAAATGGGTTTAATCCTGCTTCTCGTAGAGTATTTTGAAATAATGGTTCGTGCGTACGGGGGGTACAGGAAGCAACAATAAATCGATTGAGATTATGCTCTTTAATCATCTCTTTGATCTGTTCTTGCGAATCTGAGCTGCATGAATACATATTCTCTTCAGCATGAGCCACATAAGGTAAACTCGCAATATAATCAACTACATCTGCCGTATCGACTGTGCCAGCTATATTAATTCCACATTGGCATACTAAAACTCCAACTCGAGGATCCTCATCAACCATTATGGGTTTTTCAGGGGGATATTCTATTTCCTTAATGTTTTGGAATCGTACAGGATATAGCTTTTCACTTATTCTTGCAGCACAAGCGGAACCTTCGGCAACAGCAGTAGGAATATCCTTTGGTTTACGCGAGTATCCTGTAAAATATATATATCCTTCCTCACAAGCTGCTATCCCTTCATCATTTACATATCCTAGTTCATTATGTCCGACATCTAAACAATCTAAGAATTGATAATATGCTTTATTGGGAAAAAGTGCACTTGCCAATACAGCCATATCTACCTCTTTTGTCTCAACGACCCCTCGATTGATATCCTCATAGTATAAAATCAATTTACCATTGTCGGGATTTTCCTTTACCATGGAGACTCGTCCATTGACATAATTTACCCCATATTCTTCTTTACTTTTTACGATAAATTCGTAAAAATTCTTGCCTTTTGCGCGGATTTCCGTATTAAAAATAAAGCATTCTGTATCCGGGGAGTGTTCTTTTGTTATGATTGCTTGTTTTGCACTTGACATACAACAAATCGAGGAACAATATTTCTTACATTCGGGATGATGGAAATCACGAGAGCCAACACATTGTAAAAAAGCTATTGAATGTGGATGTTTTTTATCGTCTAATCGCATAAGCTCTCCTCCAGTAGGGCCGTTTGCCGAGAGAAGGCGCTCAAATTGCATGCTTGATAGAACATTAGGATTACTTCCTTCAAGTTTCTCATAAAACTCAGGATACTCTTGTTCATACCCAGTAGCAATAATGATTGCTCCTACATTCAACTCAATATTCTCTGGTTTCTGGGTAAAATCAATTGCATCTGCACTACAATTCTTAGCACATAACCCACATATTCCATAATTAAGGTAAAGACATTTAGAATCATCAATATGATAAATGGGTGGTACAGATGATGGAAACGAAATATGTGCTGCAGCATGGGTGCTCAAATGAGCATTAAACTCACTTGGTAATCCTCGTACTGGACAGATTGTTGAACAATCTCCGCATCCCTTACAACGTGAAGAATCTACATATCGGGGTTTTTTAATAACCTTTACGGTGTAATCTCCATGAGATCCTTTTATATTTTTAACGTAAGAATAGGTTAAAAGTTCAATATTTGGATTTCTATATACTTCCACCATTTTTGGAGCTAAAATACATAACGAACAGTCTAAGGTTGGAAAAGTCTTATCTAACTGAGCCATTGTGCCACCAATGGTTGTCTTTCGCTCAACAAGATATACTTTAAATCCTAATTCTGTTAAATCTAAGGACGCTTGAATCCCTGAGATTCCTCCTCCGACAACCAGAACGCTACTGTGCATTTTTTTCGACATAATGAGGGATTTTAAACTTAATTTTTAGATAATGATTATATCTTAGGAATAGGGAATTTTCAATTTTTTTTTAATCTAACGATTATGTTAAACAATGCAAATTACGTTTTATATTTATGAAGAGCGATTTTTTTTTTCTAATCTACAATTTTTAAGACTCAAGATAAAATAGTTCGGAAACATACTTTTATTTTGCTTTTAGAGGTAAATGATCCTTTTTTAGCCATTTTTTTATGATAAGTACTATGACCATTAAATTTAATGAATACAAAATATTTAATGGATAATAACATGTTGATCGCAATTATCTATTTTTCCGCCACAAATAACACAGAAAAGATAAAGGACGTTATAAAAGATGAGCTAATTAAATTAAATAATGAAGTAAAAGATTTTAACTTAGCTGATCGAAAAGTAAGAGAAAATTTGAATGATTTTGAATTATATGATGCGATAATTTTTGGATTTCCGATCTATTATTGGCGTGCTCCTCGGTTAGTGCGAGAATGGCTTATATATAAAGAAGGGAACAATAGTAAATGTTCGGTTTTCTTTACTTATGGAGGGGTTAATACGGGAATCGCTCATTATAATATCAACCACATTCTAAATTCTAAAAATTTTAAAATGGTCATATCAGCTGAATTTCTAGCTAAACACACATTCAATTTCGCTGGATTTCAATTTATGGAAGATCGCCCGAACGATGAAGATTTTAGAATTGCTCGAGAATTTGCCTTTATTTCTTACAGGAAATTTCTAGAAGAAAATATCGGACCTTTATCCTTTGATCCTCCAGTAAAATCTGAAGAAGAAATCGATAAAATCGAAAAAACTCTTAGAAGAGCAACTCCTACTCCTTTTATTGATGGTGATCTCTGTACAGACTGTGGTTTGTGTGAAAAAGTATGTCCTACGGATGCCATGGAAATTAAGAAGGGTAAAGCAAAGAGAAAAAAATGTATACGATGCCTTCGGTGTCTCTTTTCATGTCCAGAACATGCTATTATCATGCCGGATATGAGTTCTCAATATAAACATACTAAAAATTCATTAAGATTAACTGATGAGGTTTTAGAGTCAAAGAAAAGTAAAATTTATTCATAAATACAATTGGATGACTTTGGTACGATTAATACTCTTAAAAATAGATGAAGATTTAAATTTAAACGAATTCTATAATCTCTATTAGTTGCTTTAATCGATTCTGTCAATTTAAATCGTAAATATTTAACTAATCCATTCACATGTCGCACTCAAAATATGCCTTAAAGACTCAAATTGGCCCATCAATGGGTATTTCTTTGAAGCATTGGCTTAAATTAATCCTTACCAATGGTTCTATTGCTCTTAAACACTATCCACGGATTTTCTTTATAAATTTGTTAAGTACCATTGGGATACCTTTTAGATGTTATGAAAAATGGCGCTTAAATAAGAAGATTAAATCGACTGAGATCTCCAAGACACCGATCTTTATTGTAGGACATTGGAGAAGCGGTACAACACACCTTCATAATCTATTGGTTCAAGATCCACAATTTGGATATATTACTATGCTCCAAGCAGCATTTCCTAAATCTTTCATCACTAGCAATTTCTTTAAAAGTTTTATGAATCGTTTTTTACCAAAAACTAGGCCAATGGATTCAATGAAAATGGGAATATATAAGGCTCAAGAGGAGGAGATGGCTTTAGGAAATATGTTCCCCTATTCTTTTTATAATGGTTGGTATTTTCCCCGAAGAATGCTGGAATTTTATTTTAAATATGTGAGGTTTAATCAGATATCAATAAGTTTAAGGGAGCAATGGAGAAGAAT